>JACDBQ010000715.1 GCA_013694845.1 Acidobacteriota bacterium | reverse complement strand
TGGCGGATCCGAACTGGAACCCCTGCGTCCACTCCGTCCAGCCGCGTGATTGATAGCGGCCGTTGACGGTGAAGACCGGCGCGCCCGCCTCGCGGGGCCAGCTCGACTCCAGCGACCGGATCTTGCCGGCCGAGATCTCGAACATGCGATCGATCGCCGGCACGAGATCGCGAGGCGACCGCAGGCGATCGAACTGCATCATGGAGGTGTCACGGCGCGCATCATATATGATCCCTGCCGATGCCCGATCCCCGGCGCGTGACCCGTCGCGACTTCATCACCGCCCGCGCCGCCGGGCATGCGCCGGCCACCGACTTCTGGCTCCGCGTGCACCGGCAGATCATGGCGTGCCGGTTCGAAATTGTCCTCCCTGGCGAAGACGGTGGTGCCACGCCGGTCGTGCGCGAAGCGCTCGATTACGCGGATCACCTCGAAGACGTGATGACGATTTTCCGCGACACGAGCGAGCTGTCACGCGTGAATCGGGGCGCGCACGCCGGACCGGTCGTGGTGGGCCCCGAGCTCTTCGCCGTTCTCGCGCGCTGCGCAGAGCTGTCCCGCGAGACCGACGGCGCCTTCGACGTCACGTCCACTCCTCTCAGTCGATGCTGGGGCTTTTTACGGCGCGAGGCGCGGCTGCCCGCACCGGGAGAGATCGATGAGGCGCGCGCCGCCGTCGGGATGCAGCACGTCCACCTCGACCGCGAGTGCTGCAGCGTCTCGTTCGATCGTCCAGGCGTGTCATTGAATCTTGGGGCGATCGGCAAAGGTTACGCGCTCGATCGACTGGGGGCGCTGCTCCAGCGGCGAGGCGTCAGGCGCGCACTGCTCTCGGCGGGCTCCAGCAGCATTCTCGCATCCGGCGGACAAGCCGAACCGTGGCAGGTGGACCTGCGGTCGACCGTCATCGACGAGCGGCTTGCCCGGCTCCATCTGGCGCATGGCGCCGTCGGGACGAGCGGTGCGGGCGAGCAGTTCGTCGAGGTCGACGGCGTGCGCTACGGCCACGTCATCGATCCGCGGAGCGGCTGCCCTGCGGCGGGCGTGCTGAGCGCCAGCGTGATCACCACCGACGCCGCAGCGGCGGACGCGCTCTCGACCGCGTTTCTGATCGGCGGTCCCGATCTCGCGCAGCGGTACTGCTCGACCCATCCCGACGTGCTCGCGCTGATCACGTTGGACGATGGATCCCGACGTCCGATGACGTTCGGCGCCTACCCAGGCGTACGGATGACCCACGGGTAAGAGGCGCCTGCGTCACCGATGGCCGACACTCGCTTTCCTCGGATTGCTTCGCTGAAAACACCGGCCGCATTTCGGTCGCACCTCGACGCGAACGGCATCAATCTGCCGTTCGACGAGACGCTGGCGCCCTCCGGCTCGTCGCCGCTGGCGGCGCCCGTTGCTGTTGGCCGTTTCCGCGTCGGCAACCGATTCTGCATCCTGCCGATGGAAGGGTGGGACGGTACGACGGACGGCGCGCCGAGCGAGCTGACGATAAGGCGCTGGCGGCGTTTCGGACAGAGCGGCGCGAAACTGATCTGGGGCGGGGAGGCGGTCGCCGTCCGGCCCGACGGGCGCGCGAATCCCAACCAGCTCGTCATCAATGACGTGAATAAGGGTGCGCTCGCGAACCTGAGAGCCGCGCTCGTGCACGAGCACGTCGAGCGATTCGGGCCGTCGTCATCGGACGATCTCTTCGTTGGTCTCCAGCTCACACATTCCGGACGCTTCGCGCGGCCGGCGGCCGACGGACCACGTCCGCTCGTCGCGTATCGCCATCCGGTGCTCGACCGGCGCTTCGCCTCCGGGGTGCAGGTGTTGTCGGATGCGGACCTCGGGACAATCGCGAAGGATTTCATCCGCGCGGCGCGGGCGGCGTGGGACATCGGATTCCAGTTCGTCGACATCAAGCACTGTCACGGCTACCTTCTGCACGAGCTGCTGAGCGCCCGCTTTCGGGACGGCACCTACGGCGGCAGCCTTGAAAACCGGACCCGGTTTCTCCGCAACGTCATTGCCGGTATTCGTGCCGTCGCGCCGGGACTCGAGATCGGCGTGCGCCTGTCCGCCTTTGATTTCGTCCCGTTCACAAAGGGAGCCGACGGTCGCGGTGAGCCCGAAACCGACTCCTCCGGGTACGACTACGCCTTCGGCCTGGTCCACGACGGCAACATGGACGCCGCGCTCGACGAAGCGCGCGCCGTGCTTCGGATGCTGTCGTCACTCGACGTCAAGTGGATCTGCATGACGGGCGGCAGTCCGTACTATTGCCCGCACGTGCAGCGCCCGGCAGCGTTCCCGCCAAGCGATGGCTACGAGCCGCCGGAGGATCCGCTCCACGGCGTCGCACGGCAGATCGACGCCACCGCGCGCTTGAAATCGGAGTTCCCGGAGTTGGCATTCGTGGGCTCCGGCTACAGCTATCTGCAGGAGTGGCTGCCGAACGTGGCGCAATTCACCGTCCGCCAGCGGTGGACCGACTTCGTGGGTCTCGGACGCGCGGTGCTCTCCTACCCGGAGCTGCCCGCAGACCTCCTGAGTGGCGCGCCGCTGCGGCGGAAGGCGATATGCCGAACGTTCAGCGACTGCACAACCGGACCGCGGCTTGGTCTGGTGTCCGGGTGTTACCCACTCGACCCGTTTTATGTCGCCCATCCGGACGCGATCCGCCTGCGCGCGTTCAAGGCCGGTGCGAAGCCATGACCGGACGCACACCGCTCGGGCGCGATCAGGCCTTCGCGGTCGTGACAGCATTTCTCGCGCTCTTTGCGGTTGTCGGCGTTGCCTTGTACGGGCTGCCGCGCTTCTATCCGTTCTTCGTCCAGGAGCTCGGGTGGACGCGGCAGCAGGTCACTTCGGGGAATGCCTACAGCAAGATCGTCGTCGCGCTCGCGTTCGGCGTCATCGCCGGACGGCTTGTGGATCGATTCGGCCCGCGCCGCCTGATGCTGGTCGGCATTCTCATGGCTGGCGGGGCGTTGATCGGGCTGTCGTTCGTCACGACGTTCGGCGGGTTCTACCTCTTTTACGGACTCAACGCGCTCGGGTATGTGTGCGGAGGGCCGCTGCCCAACCAGGTGCTGCTCTCGCGCTGGTTCGATCGCGCCCGCGGCCGGGCCATGGGGGCCGCATACCTCGGTATCGGGCTCGGTGGAGCGCTGGTGCCGATCCTGGCGTTCGCGCTGACCCAGAGCCTCGGATGGCGTGGCGCGCTGCGCGTGCTCGGGGTGCTGATGATCATCGTGTCGTTTCCCGCCGCGTACTTCGTCCGCGAACCTGAGGTGCCTGCGGCACTACCGGATACCGGACCGTCGACGCTGTCGGGCAGCCTGTCGAGGCCCTCGTTCTACCTGCTGATGTTCGGCAGCATGGCGTCGATCGGGGCTGTCGGCGGAACGATGCAGAACCTTCCGTTGTATCTGAGTCTCGACCGCAAGTTCCCACAGGGAATGATCGATTCCACGCTCTCGCTGGTGCTCGTCGGCAGTCTCGTGGGACGGCTCCTGATGGGATGGCTCGCTGACCGGTGGCCCAAGCGTCGCGTGATGCTACTGGTGTACTTGATCGTGGCGGCCGCTATTCCGCCGCTCTTCTACGCCCCGACTCCGGCGGTACTCATGTCGTGCGCCTTCCTGTTCGGGATCGGTCTCGGCGGTGACTACATGATCGTTCCGCTGATGGCGGCGGAGCTATACGGCGTTGCCATCATGGGGCGGGTGATGGGCATCGTCCTCACCGCTGACGGTGTCGCCGAGGCGTTCGTTCCGATGATCGTCGCCGGCCTGAGGGACAGCACGGGAAGTTACGGCAGCGGGTTCGTGGTGCTCGTCGCGCTGGCGGTCGCGGGCGCGATTGCGGTGAGCTTTCTCCCCCGTGCCGCGCGGGTCCAGACTTGATGTGGCGGGTGTGGAACGCCGTGAGGCCGCGCTAGACCCGAGGGGAGGGGGGACCATCGGCGCGCTGTGCCTGCGCCTGTGCTGTCAGCACCAGCTCGGTTGCAAGGAAACAGTGCGCCTGTGGCATCGCCATCTCGGTCCGGTTCAGGACGTCTGACACGAGTTGCTCGCCGTACGGCAACGGGACGTCGCGACAATCGATGTATCGCGTCTCTTTCTGATCGACCAGGAACAGGTGGTTGCCGCCGGGCCGGCCGGCGATGTCGATGTTCTTGCGCACTTCGATGAAGCCATCGGTGCCAAGGACGGTCAACCGGCCGTCGCCCCACGTC
>JACDBQ010000653.1 GCA_013694845.1 Acidobacteriota bacterium | reverse complement strand
CCTGATCGATCAATTGGACCTGTCGGCGATCACGAGGGGGTACGAAGACGAGGAGCGCGGCTACCCGCCGTATCACCCGGTCATGCTGACGAAGGTGTTGGTGTACGCCTACTGCGTCGGGGTCTTTTCGTCGCGAAAGATCCAGCGCCGGTTGCTCGAGGACGTGGCGTTCCGTGTGCTGGCCGCCGGCAATGCTCCGGACTTTCGCACCCTCGCGGATTTTCGCAAAACGCATCTGGCCGCGCTGAATGGGTTCTTCGAACAGGTGCTGCGATTGGCGCGGGAACTGGGGGCGCCGCGGGTGGGTCGCGTCGCGATCGACGGGAGCAAGATGAAGGCGAACGCGTCGAAGCACAAAGCGATGAGTTACGACCGGATGCGCGACAAACAGCAGCAACTGCGCGACGAGGTGACGCAGCTGCTCGCGCAGGCGGAGGCGGCGGACGCGGCGGAGGATGCCGAGTACGGGGCCGATCGGCGCGGCGACGAGTTGCCGGCGGAACTGCAGCGACGTGAGAGTCGACTGAAGCGGATTCGTGAGGCGAAACGTGTCCTGGAGGCGCGCGCGAAGGAAGAGGCCGCCGCCACCGGGCAGCCAACCGACTCGGCCAAACCGGAGCCGAAAGCCCAATACCACTTCACGGATCCAGAGTCCCGGATCATGAAGGGGCCTGACGGATTCGTGCAGGCCTATAACGTGCAGGTCGCGGTCGACGAACTGCAACTGATCGTCGGCCAATCGGTGACGCAGCAGACGAACGACAAGCAGCAGCTGATGCCGATGATCACCATCATCGCGCAGCAGTCCGGCGACACGCCGCCGCAGGTGCTCGCGGACGCGGGCTATTGCTCTGACGCGAACTTGACGGCGATCGCCGACACGCCGATCGACGCGTACATCTCGACCCGGAAGCAGAAACATGGCGAGCGGCCCGGACCCTGCCCACGGGGCCCGCTGCCGAAGACCGCGACGATCATCGACCGGATGTCCCGCAAGCTGCACACCAGGCCCGGCGCGGCGGTCTACGCCGCGCGAAAGGGGATCGTCGAGCCGGTGATTGGACAGATCAAGCAGGCGCGTGGCTTTCGGCAATTCTTGTTGCGGGGATTCGAAAAGGTGCAAGGGGAATGGTCGTTGGTGTGCACGACGCACAACATCCTCAAGCTGTATCGCCTCTGCATGTGAGGCCAAGATCGATTCCCTCGTCGGGCTCGACCCGGCACGAGCCACCCACGCGGCCATCGCCGAGACCGCCGACTGACATTGTGGGCGCGCAGCACGAGGGCACGTGACTATCACGGCGATTACTCGGACGGACTCCTAGAACTTGGAGAGCCTCAGATCGAGGGCGTGCGTCTCGCCCTCCGACAGCGTGAAGGGCGTCGCCCCTTGGCGCCATGCCTCGAGCACATCCGGATCCCGTTCCTCGCCAGGCTCCAGGTATCCGACGGCAATCGCCACATACCGGCCGGGCGGCAGGCCCTTGATCGTGAATCGCCCCTGCTGATCGGGACGCGCGCTCTCGATGAAGCGCGAGTGCGGGCCCCACTTCCCGGGATCATCGGCAAACGCGATGACGGTGGCGTCGAGCGCCACGCCGCCGCGGTCGTCGGAAACACCGCCCGAGACGGTGGTCAGCCGCTGTGTCAACTCGATCTCGAGTCCGTCGACGTCCGTGGCGAAGTCCAATGGCGTGTCGGTTACGTCGACGCCTTCCCGCCGGACCCGCTTCATCCGCCAATCGCTCAATGTGCCGGCGCGGATGAAGCCACGGCCCCTGAGCCCTTGCAGTTCGAAGGTCCAGTCGTCGTGGGTGACCGGCGGACCGCCGCTCACGCCCGCCATGTCGCTCATGCCCGCCATCTGATCATCCACCAAGGTCGGCATCACGAAGACCTGAGACGGGCGAAGCCCCTGCGGAGGGTTGCCTGTGTCGAAATGGATCCGGCCTCGCGCCGTCGCCCCTTTCGACAGCGTCAGGGTGACGCCGGCCACGTCGGAACCCTCGACGACGACCTCCATCGACGCGAACTCCGACCCTGACGGTGATCGCGCCTCCACGAAGTAGGCGCCCGGAAGCAGCCCGGCGATCGCGAACGATCCGTCGCCAGCGGCGATGGCCGTCGCCATGTGGCCATCCGCCTGCGCGCCGCTGATCTCTCGAGCGATCACGAATGTGAATGGGCCGAACGGAGCCTGGCCGGAGGAACGGACGACGCCCCGCACGGTGGCCGTGGCCGCGCGGGCGAGCGCGATCGTGATCCCGGACACCTCCTGCCCAGGGCCGACGGTGACGCGTTGCGCCTCGCTCGCGACCGGCGTCCCGGGGTAGTAGGTTGGCACGTACCGCACGCGATCTCTAGAGCCCAGGTCCGTCCCGTCGAACCTCGCGACGATCTCGTAGTTGCCTGGCGGCACGCCGAAGATCCTGAACTCCCCGCGGTCGTCCGTGGAACCGCCGCTCTCCGAGACCAATCGCCTCGCGCCATCGATGTACCGGCGGCCGGCGAGTGAGACGGCTACGTGGGCGAACGCCTCGCCGGTTTCGTCGACGACGCGGCCTGTGACCACAGCGCCTGGCGGGAGCGCGAAGTCGATGTTCTGGAGCACGGCGCGTTCACCGAGCTCCAGGGGTCGTCCACGTTCGAACGGTCGCCGCTGTCCGTATGCGACCTCGACATACCCGCCTCGTCTCGCCTTGAGCTGGTAGCGCCCGGCGGGGAGCTGCGTCAGCTCATACCGGCCCTCGGCGTCCGTCATGGTCGCGGCGGGTCCGCTGAGATCCCCCGTGCTCCATTCATCCACGCGGACTTGCACGCGGCGCAGCGGTTCACCCGTATCGGCGCGTACGACGCGCCCGCGGATCACGCCCGTTTCCGCGCGCGGCGTCGCCGGCTCATCCCGTGCAGGCTGCTGTGCCGTCACGACGGCGGCGCCGAGGAGCAGGCCGAAGAGGACGGCGAAACGCGTCGGAGTGTGAGAACCACCTGGTCGTTGAA
>JACDBQ010000641.1 GCA_013694845.1 Acidobacteriota bacterium | reverse complement strand
GCTGCCGCTCGCGCATTCCTCGGTGTGGCTGCGGAGCGCCGCCGGCATCTCGCCGGGCGATCGCGACGAGCCGTTTGCCAACTTCTTCTTTGGCGGGTTCGGCAACAACTGGGTCGATCGGGGCGAGGCCAAGCGTTATCGCGAGTACTACGCGTTCCCAGGCGCGGATCTCAACGAAGTTGGGGGACGAAACTTCCTCAAGTCGACGCTCGAGTGGAACCTGTCGCCGCTGCGCTTCCGCCGTGTCGGCACACCCGGCTTCTACCTCACCTGGATGCGACCGGCGATCTTCGCCGGGGGACTGCTGACGAACATGGATGACCGTGCGGTCCGTCGTACTCTGTCCAACCTCGGTGGTCAGCTCGACTTCCAGCTCACGACCCTGTCTTCGCTCGACATGATGCTGTCGGTCGGCGGAGCGGTGGCGTTCGAGTCGGACCAGGCGGCGCGCCGCGAGTTCATGATTTCATTCAAGGTCCTCAGGTAGTCGTCCCCCGATGGTGAACCTCACGGCTGCGCTGGCGCCCGTCCTTTGCCTGCTGGCGCTGCTGATGTTGATGGACAGCTTCAAGCTGGTGCCGGTGCGGTTCGTGTTCCAGGCGCTTACCGCCGGCGCGTCAGCAGCTCTGGTAGCCCTGCTCATCAACACCCAGTTGATTTACGGCGCGGGTATCTCTCTTCCCGTTGTGACCCGCATGATCGCGCCCGTGGTCGAAGAGCTGCTCAAATTGCTCTTCGTCGTTTATGCGGTCCGCTTCAGGCGTGTGGGCTTCCCCGTCGATGCCGCGATTGTAGGATTCGCTGTCGGCACCGGCTTCGCCGTCGTCGAGAACGCCTACTACCTCATTGCCCTGCCGTCAGCGGGCACTCTGCTGTGGCTCGTTCGAGGGTTCGGCGCGGCCATTCTGCACGGCGCCACCACCGCAATCGCCGCGATCGCGGCGCAGACGCTGGCTGCACGGCGGCCTGGGCAGGCTTTGCAGGTGTTCGTGCCCGGCGCGCTGGCCGCGATCGCGCTGCACGCCGTCTACAACCAGTTCGTGTTGCCGCCGCTCGTTGCGACGCTCCTGCTGATTGCCGTGCTGCCTCCGCTGGTGCTGGTCACCTTCAACCGAAGCGAACACTCGACCCGGGAGTGGATGAGTGCCGGGCTCGATCTCGACGTCGAGCTGTTGAAACTGGTGCTGTCGGAGGATTTCGGGCAGACACGGCTCGGAGCCTACCTCCAGGAACTGCGCTCGAGATTCCCGGGACCGGTGGTGGCCGACATGTTCTGCCTGATGCGGGTCGAGCTGGAACTGGGTATCCGCGCAAAGGGAATGCTGATGGCACGCGAGGCCGGCCTGGACGTTCCGTTCGACGACGAACTGGCCGCCGGGCTTGCCGAGGTTCGCTACCTCGAGAAGGCGATCGGCCCGACCGGGTTGATGGCGTTGACGCCGCTACAGGTCTCGTCCGACCGGGACGCGTGGCACAAATTCCTGCTGCGCGAGCAACGCGGGGGGTAAGGGCTCTTGGCTTTTTAGGCTCTTGGCTTTAGGCTCTGGGCTTTAGGCTCGGGCTTGGGACAGCTTGAAGCCGGGAAGCCCAGAGCCCAGAACCCAGAGCCCAAAGCCATGTTGTGACGACTCTCATGGGAGGCGGTCGTGATTCGAGCATTCGGGGTGTCGGATGCCGGCAAGGTCCGGAAGTCTAATGAGGACAAGTTCGTGTCTGACCCGAGCTACGGGTTGTTCGCCGTCGCGGACGGCATGGGGGGGCACAAAGCGGGAGAGGTCGCCGCGCAGCTCGCCATAGATGCCATGACCGGGTTCATCACCCGGTCCGACAAGGATTACGACGTGACCTGGCCCTACGGCATCGACGATACGCTGTCGTTCGACGGCAACCGTCTGCGCACCGCCATTTTCCTGGCCAACCGCAAGGTCTTCCGCGCCGCTGAAAGCAGCGACGACTACGGCGGGATGGGGACCACGATCGTCAGCGTGCTCATCACCGGCCCGCAGGCGGCGATCGCCTCGGTGGGGGACAGCCGTGTCTACCTGCTGTCAGGCGGCTCGATCGAACAGCTGACCGCCGATGATTCGTGGGCGGCGACGATCCTGGCGCAGGATCCGGCCATGAAGCCCGAGGACATCGCTCAGCATCCCATGCGGAACGTGCTCACCAACGTGCTCGGCGGCCGGCCGACAGTCGACGTGGACGTGACGGAACGGGTGTTGGTCGGGGGTGAGGTCCTGTTGTTGTGTTCCGACGGCATCCACGGTGTGCTCGACCGCGACGTCCTGCAGGAGGTGCTTCGGAATACTCCGGACGAAGAACGTGCTGCGCAGGCGATCGTCGACATGGCGCTCGACCGGGGCAGCCGCGACAACGTGACAGCCCTCGTCGTGCGCTACGAGCCCGGCGCATGAATTGCCGGATGATCTAGCTGTGGACCCCACGCCGGTCACCGGATTGAACTGGTACTGGATCGCGATTGCCGCAACGATGCCGGCGCTCATCGGCCTTGTTGCTGCGATCCCGTTCTGGCGGCGAAGCGACGCGATCTTCGGGAACATCGTTGCGACATCGATCATCTTCGCGTCCGCGTTCGGGATGATCTGGCGCGAGCACGTCGAGCTCGATCGCGTAATACAGGCCTGCATCGACCAGGGGACGGTGTGCTGGCCGGAGCCGGGTGCGTTCACCCGGTTCGCCATCTACGCCTTCATCGGTCTGCTGCAGGTCTTTGCGGTTTTCTCTCTCAGCCTTCGGGTTGAGGAGCGGGTGCGCCGCCGCGACTACGCTCCCGAGTGGCGTTAGCACCAGCCTCGATGCTGCAGATCACTCCAGACCTTTTGATCGACGAATCGGACCTCGACGAGCGCTTCGTCCGCGCGTCCGGCCCGGGCGGACAGAACGTCAACAAAGTGGCGACCGCCGTGGAGCTTCGCTTCGATGCGGCGCGGTCGGCGGTGCTCAGCGACGAGGTTCGCGGTCGGCTTCGGGTGCTGGCCGGTACGCGCATGACCGCCGACGGGGTGGTGCTGATCGACGCGCGGCGCCATCGGACGCAGGGGCAGAACCGTGAAGATGCGCGCGAACGCCTGGCGGATCTCATCCGGCGCGCGCTGGTGCGGCCGAAACGGCGGCGCAAGACCCGTCCGACCAAGGGATCGGTGGAGAAACGGATCGTTTCCAAGAAGCACCGTTCGGAGACCAAGCGGGGTCGGGGCCGGGTCGGTGGGGATAGGTGAGGGGCGGCTTCCAGCTGGCAGCTTTCAGATGTGATCCGGGTGAACCGATGACACGTATGACGCGAAGAGGGAAGACTCGCATGCACCTGTTCCGAGCCGCGCTGACCGCTATCGTCATCGCCCATACGGCGCTGCAGGCGCAGCAGCCGGTCATTCCCGACGCTGTTCGCGGGGCCGCTGACCGGATCACGGCCGAGCAACTGGCCCGGGATCTGAGTTTTCTCGCGGCGGACGGTCTGCTCGGCCGGAACACGCCGTCGCCCGGATTCGACACCGCGGCGGACTACATCGCCAGGCGATTGGAAAAGGCGGGCCTCACACCATTTGGCGACGGAGGCACGTTCTTCCAGCGATTCGAGATGCACGAGTCGCGCGTCGATACCGCTGCGACTCATCTCGAAGTCGATGGCAAGGCGTTCGCCTTCGGAACCGACGTGGTCATTCGCTCCCTGGCGGGACCGATCTCGGGTTCTCTTCCGCTGGTCTACGTGGGGCACGGCTGGAGCATCCCGGACAAGGCGATCGATCCGTACGCAGGCGTCGACGTGAAGGGCAAGATCGTCGTCGCCCACGGCCCGCGGGCGATGCCGAAGGGGATCGAGGTGAAGCAGATCGGACGGGTGACGCCAGGTGCCTCGAACGTAGTCACGGAGGCGGCGAAGCGCGGCGCCCTTGGCGTCATTCTCGTGCCCCAGACGAGCGCCCTTGCGACC
>JACDBQ010000633.1 GCA_013694845.1 Acidobacteriota bacterium | reverse complement strand
TTCGACACCGCGCCCGGCGCGGCCGCGCCGGCCGAGTCGGCCAGGCCCGACCCCGCCGCGCTCAAAGAGCAGGTGGAAGCGGCCGGGCGGCAGCTCTCCTCCTACTCGGTGCGCTTGACGCTGATCGATCAACGCGATCCGCGCCGGCGGGAGAATCGCGCCGCCGCCGCGACCTTCATGGACAGCAAGGGCGTGTCACTTCTCGAAGCCCAGGCCTTCATGAATCCCGTGTTCGAGTCCGACGCCTACGAACGATGGCGGACGGACACCGAGGTGGCCCTGAGTGCTCCGGGATCGCTGTCGAAAGCGGACATCGAACGCGTCCTCTACCGTCGCCTCGAGCTGCTGCGGCAGATGATGCAGGAGCAGATCCCCGATTTCGAGGCAGGTACCGCCACCTTCGTCAACGCGCTGAACGCGTTCGAGACCGGCCGCACGAACCTGCACGAAAAGATCCAGAAGAAATTCGTGATGGCGGCCGAACTGGTACGCACGCGACCGGCTGCCATCCCCGCATCGTCCACCTTCCGCGTCGTCGCGGAAGGCCGACCGGGTGGCGGGGCCTGGAACATCACGGGGAACTTCGCCCTGACCCACCAGGATGCCGGCACCGTGTTCGTTCCGCAACCGAGGGAAACGGGCGGCTGGCGCGACTGGCAGCTCGCCGTGCAGGCCGAACGCACGCTGGGGACGACAGACCCGTGCTCAGGTGAGGGCGGCGTGGGCCGGCCCGCGCTGGCGTTCGAGTACCTGTTGCAGGAGCTGAGCGACAAGGCGGCGGTGACCTTCGGCGGCCACCAGTTCGAGGTTGAGGGCCGGATTCACATCGCGCAGGCGAAAGTTACGATCCCGATGAAAGGCTCCGGTATCAAGGTGCCGCTGTCGATCTCGTACGCGAACCGCTCTGAGTTGCTCAAGGAGAAGACCGTGCGCGGACACATCGGCCTGACGTTCGATCTCGACGTGCTCGCCGCGGCGGTGAGGCGATGAGCCCCCGGCATCTGCTCGTCGTCGTTGCGCTTGCCTTGTGACGTCCGGCTGCGTCGGAGACAGGCGTTACCGCTACGTGCGGACTCAGCCCGACTGCTTCGTCCCGCCGCCCGATCCCGTCCCGGGCGTCCCCGGCGAACAGCGGCAGTTCCCGTCGCTCGATTGCCGGAGCACCCTCTACAAGACCGGCTTCATCGAGTTCCATGAGGACGGCAGCGCCGTCGATCCGGCGCAGGAGCACAAGGTCCTCGCGTTGATCGAGAGCGAGAAGCGGCGCGCCCCCGGCGGCAAGGTGATCACCTTCCTCTACGTGCACGGCTGGAAGAACAATGGCGACCAGGCCGCGCCAGGCGCGAAGCCCAAGGACGTTGAGCGCTTTGGCACGGCGCTCGGCGAGCTGGGCTACCGCGCCCGTCTCGCCAACCCGCCGAACCCGGTGCCGGTCGTCGGGGTGTACATCGGTTGGAGAGGCAAGAGCCTCAAGGGCCCCGGGTTGTTCACGTTCATCTCCTACTGGAGCCGGCGGAACACCGCCAATCGGATCGGCGGCACCACGCTGACCGCGACGATCAACAACGTCATCGAGCGGACGAATGCCGGCAGCCTCGCGTCCCGCGTCGTGCTGGTCGGGCACTCCTTCGGCGCACGAGTGCTCGAACACGCGATCGAGAACGGGGTGACGCTGTACGACCAGAGACGGTCAAGCGCGGCACCGTCGTGACGCCGCGCGTCGATCTCGTTCTCTACGTCAACTCGGCGAACGACGCACGGCTCAGCATGGGACGCGTGCAGGCGCTGCAGAAGGATCCGATTACGGTCAGGCACCCCGACTACGATCCGGCGACATGCACCGCCGAGAACGCACGCGATCCCACCTGCCCGGTGTATCCGCTCCTCGTCGCCGTCACCTCCAAGGGAGACCTCGCGACCAAATACCTGCTGCCCGTGGCCACGACACTGGCGCCCGACCGGCGAAGCGCGCCGACGCCGCCGAGGCCGGTGGAACCCGCCCGGCGGGTTCATCGATCGGACGCCGTCCCCGGCCGTGTACCGTCGCGCCGCCGCGGCGCACATGAGGTTCATGCAATCGCATCTGGTGACCGAGGTGGTCTGCCCGCAGGATCCCGCCGGGTCCGTCGCCTGCGACTCGGAAGATCCGTCGTGCGCCTTTGCGTTCAGGACGCGGGGGGACTGCGATGCCTGCTTCAAGGCAAGCCGACGCACCGATGTGGACACGAAGCCTAAGTTATCCCGATGTGGCCGGTGACAAATTTTTCCTTCGACAGGCTGTTCGGATCGCTGGCCAGCGTCACCGAGATCGGGATCTTCGCCGAGTCCCCCCACGGCAGCGTGATCGCGCCGATCACCCGCCAGACCTTTTCGCGCGCGGCCGGCAGCAGCGGCTCGTCGCCGACCGGGAACTCGAAGTTGGCGTTGAGCGACAGCTCTGCGGCGCGGCCCGGCCATCTCGTGCGCTCCTTGCCGTGTCTACGATGATTCACGTCAGCCGCGCTTGCAGGTGGTCGGCCAGCCGGAGTGACAGCGCAACCAGCGTGAGTGACGGATTGGCCGCAGGGATGAAGGGCCAGACCGAGGGATCGGCACAATAGAGATTGTCGTACGCTTCGAACTTGAGGTCGGTATCGACGACCCCGGTGGCAGTGCCGCTCATCCGCATCGTACCGCCGGCGTGATGGACGGTTCCTTCACTGCCGTAGCCCATTCCCTCCTCGGTGGTGAAGGGGACGCCGAGCGAGGTCAGGATCGCGTTGCGTACCGTGCGGGCAGCGTCGAAGTGCGCGACTCCTGCCTGATTGCGGCGGACGTTCACCGACAGTTTCCTGCCGACGCCGAGTGACGAAAGCCGGTTGGCGTCATCGAGCCTGCTCGCGAACGTGAACGTCATCTTGATCTTCGACGGGTCCGGAACGGGCACGAGATCGTCGTCCGAGTTGCGCACCTGCCAGAGTTCAGGATTGACCACCACTTCCACGTTGAACGGATGATCCTGGAAGGTTGCCGTCTTTTTGAAGAGAAAGGCTTTTGCGTGCCGCTTCGAGCCGCCAAACGGGTTGCCATTCGGGATGGTGTACACGGCTGAGAAGAACGCCGGGTGATCTGTCAGGCCGACTCCCAGCTGGCCGCCGGGATCGCTCAGACCGCTGTTCATAGCGATGCGCGGACTTTCCAACGAACCGGCGGCGAGCACGATAAAGTTGCCGCGATATCGCCGCGTTGCGTTGCCGAGCAGATCCTGACACACGACCTCGGTGGCCTGTGTTCCGTTGGTGGCAATGCCAGTCACGAGATGGCCGAGATTGATCGTCAGGTTGCGTCGGCCTGCCCGTTCCGCATATCCCATCGAACTCAGCAGCAAATCGGCGGTGGAGAAGACGCCGGTGGAATCCTGAACGATGCTCTCGAGCTCTCCGGCGTCGTTGAGGAACGGCTGATGCGCAGAGCGCGGGAGATCCTCCACATGCCAGCCGGGCAAGTCGGCCTTCAGTTTGGCGACGACCTGATCCTGAAACGGCCCGAGACGCCTCGCTTTTCGCAGCAGCGTTTCCGCCGGCTCATAACCGCCCTGCTTCAGGAAGTTCCGCACCGGCTCGGGCCAGAACGACAGTTCCCAATCATGCATCCTGGGAATCAACCCGGACCAGTAGACGGATCGTCCGCCGAGACTCAGGTGAACGCCCGAAAGGAAATCGGAGCCCGGTTCGTTCATGAAGTGGCCCACCTTGTGATGGTTAGCCGCCCGCGACCAGTCGCCGGGCAGGTTCGTCATGTGCGTCGGGAGAGTCAGCCCCCCTGCTTCGAGCACCAGCGTTTTGACGCCGGCGTCCGACAGGGCGTCGGCCAGCGAGCCACCTCCCATGCCGGATCCGATGATGATGACGTCGTACAGAATGTCTTCGCGCGTGTTGCGGGGAACGCCGTCCTGAGCGAGCTTCGTACGGTCGATCTGGAAGTTGTCGTACCCGTGCCGGAAACGGTTCACGGCGGCAGGGAAGTGGACGGTACTCTCGTCGAATGAATGATCGATGCCGGTGGTGACGCTGAGATCCGGGCCCTGCATCCAGTGCTCGCCATCGAGCATGAATTTGAAGGCTAGCGTCGGAGGGAGGATAGGAATCTCGAAGAAGAACTCCCACGCGCCGTCCCGGTAGGTGCCGAGCGTATCGTTCGTCCAGCCCTCGCTGCTGCTGCGAATCGTGACGACGTGGTTGGGAGCGTATCGCGCCGTCTCGAACCGGATCTTCCGCAGTGCCTGCGGAGCCGCTACGAAGGCAGGAGTGATGAGCCGCGCCACATCCTCGGCAGGCCGCGCGCCGATAAACGTGTCGCCGCTACCGCTGTGATAGTTGAAGTCATAATCCGGCACGGTTGAACACCTTGGCGTAGCGGCGCAAATCCCAGAATGTCGAGGAAAAGCAAGTAGACCTGGCGGCGTTGAGCCATCGCGAATGCGACGATATCACCGAGGACGGCCAGAGCAGCTTGCCATTTCCGCTAGACAGCGCCGTTCAGCACCACAGGCCACCAAATCGGCCTCTCGGTGCGTCCATCGACCAGGAAACTTTTCCTTGCGACGCCACGTCTTGTCACCGGAAGCTGAAATTGTCCTGGCTCAATAATGCACTCGCGCCATGCTCTACGCCGTGGTGCACATCATCGCGACGACGCTGTCGTTT
>JACDBQ010000628.1 GCA_013694845.1 Acidobacteriota bacterium | reverse complement strand
CGTACGAGTGGGGCCGGCTGGCGCGCATTGCCGCGGCAGGCGCAGTCGCGTTCCTTGCGACGACCCTGGTGCCGGCCCGCATGGGGCCGGTAGTCGGGATCCTTCTCAACGCGACCGTCGCCTCGGCAACCTACGGCGCGCTGCTATTCGT
This sequence comes from Acidobacteriota bacterium, assembly GCA_013694845.1. GTDB lineage: Bacteria > Acidobacteriota > Vicinamibacteria > Vicinamibacterales > 2-12-FULL-66-21 > JACDCA01. Next base: position 5,074 of record JACDBQ010000628.1, on the reverse strand, counting down.
CGCCGGCTTTTTTCACCGCGGTGAACTGCGGGTGCTGAACGAGGTGCGACTGCGGGTGACGAAGAGGACGGGGCCGCCTGCGCCTCAGCCCGAGGCGAACCAGGTGGAGATGGCGGGAGAGTTGATCGATATGCCGCCCGAGCCTCCCGTCAGCGTGGATTCCCCAGCTCGGCGTCGCTGATCGACCACGCGTCGGTACGTTCGACGCTCAGCTTCCAGAGTCGATGCGCGGCGGCTGCGACCTGCCGTCGCCCGGGGAAGGTCGGCAACGCATCGTCGGCCGGATCGCCCTGCAGGAGCCCGCGTTCGATGTCGCTGCGTTCGTCTGGCTCGAACACCGAGCCTGCCTGTTGGACCATTGCGAGGGCGTAGTCGTAATAGCCGTACAGCACCGAGGCCGATAAGGCCTTCAGCAGTTTCGGCCTGCGAACATCCGGTGGCAGCGCATCGAGCATGGCGTCCATGGACGGCAGCGTCCGAAGATAGAGCGCGTCGGCCCAGATCATCTGGCCCTGTGGACCGCCCAACGCCCGGCCGGCGGCGCGCTTCCAGAAACACGGGCGAAGGTCGAAGAGGGCAAATCCCAGACTTCGCAGAAACGCATCGACGTCCGCGAACAGCGGCTGGCTCTTGTAGATCGGCGCGAATTCGACCTCTACTTCCACACCGACGCAGGAGCTCGATAGCGCATGGCGGCCACCCTCGAGCACCAGCAGTTCGCTGCCCTGGGTATCCGCCTTGACGAAGTCGACATCGCGCACACCGCCCTCGGCCAGCACGTTGTCGAGGGTGTCTGCCTCGATCTGCGTGACTTCGACGGTGTCGAATCGATCGGCGTCGGGGAAGGCGTCGATGAACTGCCGGTCAGGTTCGAAGACGGACGTCAATCCGCGGTCCTTTGCCACGTAGAGCGTCATCGGGCCGCGCCGGTTGCTCAGCGCCGTGTTGAAGAATGTGATGCGGTCCCCTTCAGACCGTGTCTTCTCGACGAGCTGCTGGTATTCACGGGGATCAGGTTCGAACCCGATGACGCGCAGGTGGGGCCTGGCAGGCACCCAGTTACTCTTCAATCCGCCGCGGGCTCCGACATCGACCAGCACGATCGGGTGCTGCTCGTATAAGGGCCTGAAACGGGGATGGAGAAAAACGCTCATCTCGGAGAATGGTCCATGGCTGCGTGAAAGGCCGGCCGCCGCTACATGGAGTGCGGTTCGGCCGAGGTCTCGCGCACAGAGGGTGCGGTCCGCGCCTCGACCTGCTTCGTGCCGAAGAGCGTCCGCGAAAGTATCTGCCACGCGACACTCTGCTTGGTCATCGCGAGACGCGTCAGGTCACCGAAGTGCCTGACGAAGTAGCCGGGACGCAGAAAGAACCTGCGCTTCGCACGGTTCACGGCGTCCATGACAACCCGCTGATTCAGACCGTTGCCATCGAGCATGTAGTACGAGTACTCCATGCGCGTCCAGTCGTCTGCGGCCTCTGCGGGCAGAAGCCCCTCTCGCACGCATTTCTCGTACAGGCCGGTCCCCGGATACGGGACGGCGGGGTAGAAATTGGCGAAGTCAGGATCGATCTCGATCGCGTAGGCGACCGTCTGCTCGATGGCGAACAGATTGTCGCCAGGGTATCCGAAGATGAAGAATGCGAAGGACCTGATACCCGCGTCACGCATGTTGCGGAACGCCGCCTGGATCTTCTCGCGTTCCAGCCGTTTCACCATGTTCTTGCGCACGTCGTCGGATTCCGACTCGACGCCGAGCGCCAGCATCCAGCAGCCGGCGCGTTTGAGCCGGTGAACGAAGGCCGGATCGGTGAGGTTGTCGGCGCGGGCGTTTCCGAACCACTGAATGGGAAGCTTTCGCGCGATCAACTCGTCGCAAAACGCCGAGAAGGACTTGACGTTGAGCGTGACGGTGTCGCCCCACAGATAGAAGAATTCGATTCCCAATTCTCGGTGGGTTCGTTCGATCTCGTCCACCAGCTCCGTCGCCGGCCGTTCGCGGAACTTGTGGCCCTGGTGGATCGGCGCGACGCAGAAATCACAACTGTACGGGCAGCCGCGGCTCGTTTCCACGATCACGTACGGCTTGTTGACGAGCGGCAGCCGATAGTCCTGGAGCGACAGCAGGTGCCAGGCCGGATACGGCATCGACAGGAAGCCGGCGAACTGTCCCTGCGCGCGGTGGGGGACGACTGCGCCGTCCGGGCCCGGCGAACGCCAGGTCAGGCTGGGAATGTTCGTCAGCCCGTCGATCCCATCGAGTTGCGCGAGCTGAACGATGCCGTCCTCGGGCTCACCCACGAACATCCCGTCCACGTCTGCGACCCGCGCCATCGACATGACCGGCGCGGTGGAGGCATGCGGGCCGAAGCAGAACATCGGGGCGCCGGAGCGCGCCTTCAGGCGACCCATCGCCTCGACGTCGGCGTCGAGCGTGGGTGTGGTGCTTGGAAAGACGATCAGCGAAGGAACGAACGCCTCCTGATCGAGCCGCGCGATCACCGCCTCGATCGTCAGCCGTTCGGCCGTCGCGTCGATCAGGCGCACGTCGCAGCCGACCTGCGTGAGCAGTGACGCCAGGACGGCCAGGGTGTAGGGAGGTTTCGTCGTGCCGAGGACTTCCTCGCGCTCCTGGCACCGCCCCTGCCGGGTAAACGCGATCCCATTCACGAGGGGAGGATTGATCAGGAGTGTCTTGCGGCCAAGCATCTCAGCGAACCACCGTCAACGGAATGGCGCGCCGCCGCCCGACGTACTCGGCTCCGACCGTTACCGCGATCGGCTGGGGCGAGAGCTCGACCTTGCAGCACCGGCGGCAGACCGGGAAGATGCCGTTTTCGACCAGTCGCTTGCGCATGTTCACGTACGTCTCACCGTTCCAGATCTCCTCGAGCGACGACGTCGCCAGATCCCCGACCTCGACGCGGATGAACGGGCAGAAGTAGACCTTGCCGGAGAACGACACACGCGCATGCAGAAAGGGATAGAGGCAGCGGCCTTCGAGCCTGGCGCCCGGCGTGTAGTAGTTCTCGATCAGTTGCGGATGAACCTTCGGCCTGAAGTCGAAGAGGATGTTTTTCGCGCGGCACTTCTCCTGCAGCGACGTGACCTTGTGCCGGACCCGCGCGATGTCGAGGCCCGGATCCTGCGTGACGAACGTCGCAATCGACGACCCGTCGGGGGCACCGATCAGTCGGACGGTCTCGGCAACTTCCTCCGGCGTGCTGAACATCAGGTGATTCAGGCCGATCGCGTCGATTCCCAGTTCCTCCGCCACGTCGACCATCTGATCGAGCGACTCGAGGCTCTCGTGTGCCACCGTGGTGTTGATGCTGATGCGCAGCGGCGCGCCCTTGCGCCGTGCGGCCTCCTGAAGCAGACGGAGACCCGTGGATGTACGCTCGAATGTGCCCTTCACGCCGCGCGCAATGTCATGCAGCTCGCCGGGGCCGTCGATCGAGACGCTGATGTGTTTGAGAAAACCGGCCGCCGCGAGATCCGCCAGCGCTTCGGCGCGTTCCGGCGTGATGATCGTGCCGTTGGTCGTTAGATATCCGCAGGCGTAGCCTTTCTCCCGGAACAGGTCGAGAACGGCAAGAATGTCCTTCCGCATGAAGATCTCGCCGCCGGTGAGGCTGACCTGGAAGTCCGGATTCTGCGGGAAGGCGCGTTGAAGGGCTTCGAGCGTCATCTCCTCGCGCCATTCACCTTCGATGTTCAGCAGGTCCCCGACGTAGCAGAACTCACAGTGGAGGTTGCACCGCATCGTGGCTTCGTAGACGGCGCCCATCGGGAGCCGGTCGGCCCGGCCGCTCTTTTCGCGGACGAAACGCTCGATGCGCTTCTCGTAGCGACGCTTGCGATAGCGGGCCCACGCGTGGCGCGCGATCGGAAGGGCGCGGGCGCGGTCCGCCAGCGAGTCGCGCAATTTACGGACGAGGACCATTCAGTTGCCAGATCTCCACGACCGGACCGGGGCGCTGCAGCGCTCCATCGATCCGTGCATCTGTGTTGTGCAGGAAAGGTGCGACCTGCGCCTGCCTGTCCATTGAAATGCCGGACCGGTAGGGCGTGAACACGGCCACTCGCGTGCCGCTATGCGACAAGGCGGCGAGAAACGGCATCAGTTCGGAATCAGCTCCATTGTAACGTTTGAGGACCACGAATGCCACGCCGTGACGCCTGAGTGGGGTAAGCGCGTCCGCGCCAGCCAGCTCGGCCGGGTCGACGTAGATCTTGTCCGCATCCAGCCCTCCACGTCCGAGGAAGATCAGCCGGTACGACGGCGAGGGGTAGGGATCCAGGGAGAGCTGCAGCTGGAACTTGGCAGATGCTGCCTCCACCCTGCCGAGGTTGCGGGTCAGAGCTTCAACCAGGCCATCCCGCGATGGTGTGACCGGCACCGAGTAGGGCTGGATCAGAACCGTCGAACCCGCGGGGAAATGTCGCTCGACGTAGGCCTGCGCCATCGACCGTGTGTCGGCCTGGCGGATGAACAGATCGGCCCGTATGCTCTGCGCCGCCGCGGGGATGGCCACGAGCCCCACCGCACCCCAGAACAGCCAGGTCGCGACCCTGAACCGTGCCGCGGCCTGCGACAGCGTCCACGCGGCGAAGAGCGCCACGAACGGCAGGATCGGATTGAGATATCGACTCGCCGGCACTGTGTTGGTAATGAACGCGAAGAACGACAGGGGAAAGAGCAGGAGCAGCAGTGCCCGGGGCCAGTCCTTCCAGAACATCCACAGCGCGCCGATCAGACCGAGCCCGACGATCGGCGGTGAGATCGAATCCTGCCAGAGCATCTGCAGGTAGCGCCACGCAGGACGGAAAGCCCCCGTCGCTACGGCCCGATCGACCACGATCTCCCGGTTCGCGGTGATGTCACGCCAGGCGGTCAGCGGTTCCACGACGATGAACGGGGAGAACAGGAAGAACGTGGCGGCGCTTGCCACCCCCGCGATGACCAGGTGTCGAAGGACGGACCCCCACCCCCGAGATTTCCACGCGAGGACGATCGCAAAGGACAAGGGCAGTGCGAGGAAGATGCAGTAGTAGTGCGTGGAGAAGGCG
>JACDBQ010000607.1 GCA_013694845.1 Acidobacteriota bacterium | reverse complement strand
GTCAACGCTCGTCCACCGGCGTGAGCTGTTCCAGGCCGTCGGACCGGACGGCCACCCGCCCGGCAGTGGCGGTAGCGATCTTCTCGAGCGGTATCTTCGGAGTGCGATCCGCAAACAGGAGCCCGTTCGCCTCCTGATACGTGTCGGCGAACTGGGTGTAGCAAAAACCGGAGAAGATTTCGAGCTCACGCACGACGTCCAGCAGTTCGCGGTAGCGACGGGCGAATTCTTCCGGCGTGTTGCAGCGCGCGTAGCCCCACGTCCCCCTGGTGTCACGCGACAGCGCGATCCCGCCGAACTCCGTCAGCATGAGTGGCTGATCGGCGTGCTTCTGTCCATCGAGTACCAGCAGCCGCCCCCCGGGTCGCTCCCGCTTGAACAGACGCGGCAGTACTTCATCGGCGTGATAGCGCTTGGCCATCCTCTCAGGCCGGTCGTCGTAGTCGTGAATGCCGATGATGTCGGTGGCGACACTCTCCCATCCGTCGTTGCCGATGACCGGACGCGTCGAGTCGAGCGTTCGAGTCAGGTGATAAAGCGCCTGCACGTAGTGTCTCTCGCTCGGACTGTCCGTCAGGTTGGGCACGCCCCATGACTCGTTGATCGGCACCCAGGAAATGACGCACGGATGGCTGTAGTCCCGCGCGATCACATCGACCCACTCACGCGTGAGACGCTCGACCGAGCCGGCCGCGAAGCGGTAAGCGCTGGGCATCTCTACCCACACCGCCAGCCCCAGCCGATCCGCCCAGTACAAATACCGGGGGTCCTCGATCTTCTGGTGCTTGCGAACTCCGTTGAATCCCATTTCCTTGGCCAGCTCCACGTCGCGCCGCAAGCCCGCATCGTCGGGAGCCGTCAGCCCGCTCTCGGGCCAGTAGCCCTGGTCCAGCACGAGTCGAAGGAGATACGGCCGGTTGTTCAGAACGAACCGGTCACCCTGCACCGCCGTGGATCGCAACGCGGTGTATGACATTGCGTGGTCGAGGAGGTCGCCACGTTCGCCCCAGAGGTCCAGCTGTACCCCGATCAGGTTTGGAGCGTTCGGGCTCCAGAGCAGTTCATTTCGCGAGTCGTCTAACCCCGGATCCGAGAGCGCAATGCGCCGGTGCACTTCGCCGGCGACGACGGTGTAGCTGTCGGCCGCCAGCACCGTCCCCCGGCTGGTGAGTGTGACTGCCAGTCGAAGCGGCTCGTGCGGCACCCCGTCGACCCACGCCCCGACGCCGATCTCCCAGCGAGCGAGGTGCGGGGTGAACTCGATGCGGTTTAACGCGGTCGCCGGAACGATCTCCATCCAGACCGTCTGCCAGATCCCGCTGGTGCGCGGGTACCAGATGGAGTGGGGTTCCAGCTGCCAGTCCTGCTTGCCGCGCGGCTTGCCGAGGTCGTGCGGATCGTCGTCTGCGCGGACGATGATCTCGCATGGACGGGACTGGTCGGCGAGAAGAGTGATGTCGAAGGCAAAGGGCGTGTAACCCCCCTGGTGCTCTCCGACGCAGGTGCCGTTCACCCACACCTTGGCAACGTAATCGACCGCGGCGAATCGCAGCAGCAGGCGTTCGCCGGCAGCCGCGGACGGCGCGATCACGCTGCGGCGGTACCAGCAGGCCCGGTAGAAACCGGTATTGGCGATGCCGCTCGCCAGCGTCTCTGGAGAGAATGGGACCCGGATCGCGTTCTGCCACTCGACCTCGTCGGGAGCACGCCATTGCGCCGCCGGGTCGAGGGCGAAGTCCCATGCGCCGTTGAGCGAGTACCACCGATCACGGCGAAACTGCGGGCGCGGGTAGCCGCGGCCGTTCTCGTCGAGCTGATCGGAGCTGAGTTGGGGGAGACGAGGTGTCATCGGAAGACTATGCCGGGCTGCAAACGTTGTGCTCAGAGCTGGATCTGGCACCCTCGATTCTTTCGGACGACCTCACGCGTTCGCCCGTCGCACATGCCGCCTTCGTCGTAGCGCGATCTCCGGCTGGCTGCGTTCGGCTGATGGTTCCCAGGGAACACGGAGCTCCCCGCCGACAGAAAGTGATTGGCGCGCCCTGCATGACTCGAACATGCGACCTCCTGGTTCGTAGCCAGACGCTCTATCCAACTGAGCTAAGGGCGCGTAGGGCGGGCTGGGCCGCCCTGAGAGCGTCCCCGCCGCGATGTGAAACTCCAATTATAGGACACGACGTCAACAGGGGCAACGGCCTGGGAATTAGGGTGTTGCAGGGGCCAGACTCCACCAGGAAGACTACCTGTCATTGATTTGTTCATTAGGGCATTTGTTCATTAGCGGCGTAATTCTGCCTCGAGAGCGACCAATTAAGTTTTTCTTGAACCGGCCCAATCCCTGCGCGTAGACTGCGACAGAGGCGAATCAAGATAGAGGAAGTTTTCAGCAAGCTGGAGGCAGAGAGTGGCAACGAGAGGACGTAAAGGCGGTGGCGACGGGGCTGGCATCAGGGGCGCAGCCCAAGGTGGCAACCGTGACATGACGGCGGCTGGCCGGGTCGACGCGGGCGGGAACAAGACGGCGCCAACCGACACGTTAGGAAATTTTGCCGAGGACCTGGGGCGGATTCTTGGGACGGCGCAGACCAAGGCGTCCGCCTGGATGGATCAGCGCAAGTCCATCGCCGAGCAGCTGACCCAGATCCGCGACACGGCTAACACCTACCTGCAGCAGCTCGCCGGTAGCGGCGCCAACCTGGCTGGGGCGGTTGCGAGAGCTCGCCGAGGCCGACCTCCCGGAGGCGCCGGCAAGCGGGGGCCCGGCAGACCGCCGAAGGACTCTCCCGCTCCGGCTGAAGCGGTAACGGCCGGGCGCAAAAAGAAGCGGACCATGTCGCTCGAAGCCAGGCAGAAGATTGGTGAGGCGCAAAGGAGGCGGTGGGCCAAACAGAAGAAGAACGGTTAAACCGGCCGATGGCTTCGACCGAAACTCCTCCGGCTTCTTTAATTCAGGCGTGAGGTAGATTTCCCGCCGGCCTGCGTCAACGGACGTAGCGAGACGGCGCAATATAATGGGTAGATGACATCTGACGATCGAGCACAACTGGTCGAGGACATTCGGACGAGTGGAAACAAGCGGCGAGATATCGCCGAGCGAGCGGCCCTGAGTGAGGATTTCGACATTGCCGCGGCCTGGGAAGTCCTTACGGAGCTCGAGGACTCTATCGAGAAGCGGGTTGTGACGGCCCGCGTCAAGGATGAATCGGGGTCGACGCGAAATTCGCCGTGAATTCTTTGCGCCCCGGGGATCAGGGTGTCCGATCAAGCCCCGCCCCGACCTTGGCGTAACCTGGGAGCTCGATCGGAAGCCGACCACCGATCGCGATTTCGCCGGCGAGGGCCTTGACCGCTGACGCCTCGGCGCGATCGTAGAAATCATAGGTCAGCATCACCGCGGGGAGCTCGGGCATATACATCGCGACATACGGGTTACCGAAAAAAACCGTCACGAATGGACGGTTCCCGCGGTTGAATCCGTTCAGCAGTCGCTGCAGCGGCTCCGAAAGATCCATCCGCCCGCTGGCGGACCCGGCGCGGACGAAGACCGACGCGATCACCACGTCATACCGCGGTGCCATGGCGCGCACGAGCTCGATCTCGGCCGGGGTGGTACGGTCCGACAGCTCGATCGACGTCACATTCGGCCAGCGCTTGCGCAACTCCGGGATGAACGTGCGGCTCGGCGCGGCGATCCGCCAGTTCGCCGGGAAATCCAGCACCGACAGATACAGCACCTGGGCATCGCGCGCGGCCTTCAGCGGGACCTGGTTGCGCGCGTCCTTCAGCAGCGTGATCGACCGCTCGCTCACCTGGTCCGCCACCGCCTGATTCCTGCGCGTCCCGACGATGGCGGAAATCTGATCGAGGTTGACCATTCGGTTGCGATGCAGCCCGGCGCGACCCTTGGCGCGCAGGATCCGCAGGACCGAGGCGGTGATCTGCTCCTCCGGAATGGTCCCGGCCTTCACGGCCTCCACAATCCCGGCGAACGCGCCGGCATCGTCCGGCGAGTGGAGGATCACATCGTTTCCCGCCCGGACGGCGCGAGCCGCCGCTTCGCCGGGCGAGTAGATCGCGGCCACGCCCGCCATGCCCATCGAGTCGGTGTAGATCAGGCCGTTGAATCCGAGGTCCTTGCGCAGCAGCCCCTGGACGATCGGCGCGCTCAACGTCGTCGGCGTTTTCGGTGTCGGATCGAGCTCCGGCAACTCGATGTGCGCAGTCATCACGGCGTCGGCGCCGGCCGCAACGCCCGCGCGGAACGGTACGAGCTCCATCTGGTCCAGCCGTGCGCGCGGGTGCTTGATGATCGGCAGCCCCAGGTGGGAGTCGACGTCGGTGTCGCCATGACCGGGGAAGTGCTTGAGTGTGGCGGACACGCCGGCCGCCTGCATGCCGCGGATGTAGGCGGACGCGAGGCGTCCGACCATCTGAGGGTCCTCGCCATAGGACCTCGTGTTGATGACGGGATTGCGCGGATTGTTGTTCACATCGACCACCGGCGCGAAGTTCACGTGAACGCCGAGCGCGCGTGCTTCTTCACCCGTGATGCGTCCCGCCTCTTCAGCCAGGCGCTCGTCGCGTGCCGCTCCGAAGGCCATGAGTCGAGGAAAGGCGGTGGCGCCGGCGATCCGGAAACCGACACCGGCTTCGAAGTCCGCCGTATTGAGCAGCGGCAGGGGGGAGATCGCCTGGAGGCGATTGATGATCGACGCCGCCTCGAGCGGCTGCCCCAGTGTCACGGCGCCGTAGGTCGGATTGAGCAGCACGTTGGGGACGCGCTCCGCCCCGCCGAAGATGTGAAAGCCGCCGACCTTCTGCTCGTGCACGGCCTTCAACAGTTGGTCGAACTCGGACGAGTCGGTGCTCATGAAGGTCGTCTGAAATGACGAGACGATCATCTGGCCGACCTTCTCTTCCACGCTCATCTTCCTGAGGGTGTCCTGGACCCACTTTTCCGCTGTACGGTCCAACGCGCGGGGCGCCTGGGCGGTAGCGATCACGCCGAGTATGGCGGCCGCGGCCATGAGGACGATCATTCTCTTCAACATCGAGGTGATGCTACCAGACCCACCCTATAATCAGCAGGTGTCCACGGAACAGCATCGCAAGGCGGCGCCGGCATCCGTGCGCTGCTTCGTGCTGACGATCAGCGACAGCCGGACGCCGGCCGACGACAGCAGCGGTGACGCGATCGCGATGCTGCTGACCGATGCGGGCCACGTCGTAGCGGGCCGGGCCCTGGTGAAGGACGATCCGTCTGCGGTTCAGCGCGAAATTCGCGCTCATGCCGATCAGGTCGACGTGATCATCACGACGGGCGGAACGGGCATCACGTCCCGTGACAACACTTACGAGGCCATCTCGCAACTGCTGCAGAAGCGACTGGATGGCTTCGGCGAGCTGTTTCGGGTCCTCAGCTTCCAGGAAGTCGGGTCGGCAGCCATGCTCTCGCGTGCCTGCGCAGGCGCCGTGGGACGTACCGCAGTCTTCTCTCTTCCGGGATCTGAGAACGCCGTCCAGCTTGCAATGACCAAGCTGATCCTTCCTGAAATCGGCCACGTCGTCCGGGAGTTGAGTCGCTGATGTCAATCCCCACCATGCGGCCGATACGCGAGACTCTGCCGATGGACGAGGCGCTCGCACTGGTGATGGATGCCGCGCGACCGACGGTGCGGACCGAGCGGGTCACGCTACGCGAGGCTACCGGACGAGTCCTCTCCGCGTCAGCCGTCGCCGCAATTGACGTCCCGCCGTTCGATCGCGCCGCCATGGACGGCTATGCGGTCATCGCCGAAGACACGTTCGGGGCCGGACGCTACGATCCGAAAGTTCTGCGTTGCGTCGAAAAGGTCTACACCGGCGAGGTCCCGACGCGTGCGCTCTCACCTGGAGAGTGCATCGAGATCGCGACCGGCGCGCCGATGCCCACCGGTGCCGATGCCGTGGTGATGGTCGAAGAAACCGAGAAGGTTGACAACCGTGACGTCCGCATCTTCACGCCGGT
>JACDBQ010000599.1 GCA_013694845.1 Acidobacteriota bacterium | reverse complement strand
GACCTCCCGTGCGCCCCCTGCAACCGGATCCGGCTTCCCCCGGCACGTTGCACGGGCAGGACACCCGACTGCCTGGCGCTCGTCACCCCCGACCGCGTGCTCGCGGCCGCGCTGGGTGTTCTGGACGCGTGCCAGGACGACGTGCGGAACATACCCGCATGATCGATGCGCAGCTCACCCTACGCGTGGCCGGTGGAGCCCGGCAGGTCGCCCTGGCCGACTACCTCGATCCCGCCGCGGACGAAACAGCCCACGAAGCCTCCTACACGTGGATCAAGGATCTTCGCGCACTGCCGGTCGACGGCGCCACCTTCCGCGATCGTTTCACGGCGCGCGGGGATTCCCTGTGGTGGTTCAGCGAGATCTACCTGCACAAAGAGCAGGTGATCCTCGACATCCACCGCGCCATCACCGCGATGAACGTCCTCGTGCAACGCGAGCGCCCCGCCGCAATCGCCGTTGTCTCAGGATCGCACGTCGTGCGACATGTGACCGCGGCAATCGCGGCGGCACGCGGCATCAGCTTCGATGGACGGGTGAACGCATTCGGCTGGCTCAGGCGTCTCGCCAGTCTGGATTTCCGCGCCCGCAGGTTGACGATGTCGGCGCTCGGCGCGCGGGGCATCCGCCGCCGCCAGCCCAAGACGGCCGGAGAGCCCATCGAAGTCGCCGCGTTCATTCACCGTGCCTTCTGGCGTTCGGGAGCATCCCGAGGGCAGGCGGAGTCGTACATCGGCCCGACTCTGGCGGAACTCGAAGCGCGCGTCGGCGCCGCCGCCGTCCGATACGTCGGCGTTGGTCGATCAACCAACTTCAGGACTCGCCGGCGATGGGCGGCGCGCGGCGAAGCAGGATCCCCCACGGTCGTGCCGATCGAAGCCCTGGCGCCCTGGGCTGCGCTCGGAGCGTCGAGGGCGGTCTGGCGGCGACGATACGCGGACTTCCGAGCAATGACAGGCGCCGAACCCTTCCGACGCGCGGCGTACATCCACGGGATCGACTGCTGGCCGCTCATTCGTGAGCAGTTGGCTGGGATCGCCTGGCTGCAATGGCCCTGGTCTGTACGGTCGATGGACGAAGCGGGCGCGGCGATCGATGCGTTGCGGCCGCGGGTCGTGGTCACCTACGCAGAGGCAGGAGGCTGGGGACGGGCGCTGATCCTGGAATCTCGCAGGAGAGGGATCGCGTCGGTCGGACTGCAGCATGGGTTCATCTACCGCCACTGGCTCAACTACCGCCACGAGCCAGACGAGCTGATCGACGGCCGAACGTCGGCCTTCCCCCACCCCACGCGAACTCTTCTCTTCGACGGGTACGCCGCTCGTCTGCTCACCGAGCAAGGGCACCTGCCGGCAACGACCCTTTGCGTGACCGGGAGCCCACGGCTGGACGCGCTGGCCTCTGAGATGGCGGCCGCGGGGGAAGGCGCCGGGGCCCGGCTGCGGCAGGTGCTCGGTATCGGAGCGGCGGAGTCGATCATGTTGGTGACGACCAAGGAGAAAGAGGCACGGGCGAGCCTGCCACAACTGGTCGACCAGGCAGCCCGCATTCGCGGCGCCATCGTTGTGATCAAGCCGCACCCTGCAGAAACGTCCGAGGCGTACGGCGCCTTTGCGGCCAGATCTCACGTGCGTATTGTGACGGCCGAGACATCCCTCGCGAGCCTGCTTGCCGGTGCGCGCGCAGTCGTAACGGTCAATTCCACCGTTGCCCTCGACGCTGCGGCACTCGACATTCCGGCACTGTCGATCGGACTGCCGAACAACCTTTCGCCGTTCGTTGAAGCCGGGGCCATTGCCGGGGCCAATGACTCCGCCGAGCTGGGGACACTGCTCGAACGCATCCTGTATGATGAAGGATTCCGCCAGCAGTTAGCGGTCCGCCGTCGGGTGGTGTTCGGGGAACCCGTGACGAACGCGGAGCGCCGGGCCGCCGCGCGTTCGGTGGACGCATTGCTGGAGCTGGTCGGGCCGGGCCACGCCGGGCGTGACAAGACAGGTTGAAGGTATGCGCGTGTTGATCACCGGCGGAGCCGGGTTCGTCGGCTCGCATCTCGCGGAGGCGCTCCTCGAGCGCGGCGATGAGGTGTGCGTGATCGACAACCTGTCCACCGGGTCGATCGACAACATTGCCCACCTCAAGGGACTCCCGCGGTTCGAATACACGATCGACAGCGTGTCGAACGAGCCCCTGCTCGCCGAGCTGATCGATCGGGCCGACACGGTCGTTCACCTGGCGGCCGCCGTCGGCGTTAAATTAATCGTCGAGCAGCCGGTGCACACCATCGAGACGAACGTGCACGGCACCGAGGTGGTTCTCAAGCTCGCGAACAAGAAGAAGAAACTGGTGGTGATCGCGTCGACGTCGGAGGTCTACGGCAAGAGCACGACCGTGCCGTTCAGCGAAGACGCCGACCTGGTGCTCGGTCCGACATCGAAACACCGCTGGGCCTATGCCTGCAGCAAGCTGATCGATGAGTTTCTCGCGCTCGCGTACTGGAAGGAGCGGAAGCTTCCGGTGATCGTCGTCCGACTGTTCAACACCGTCGGGCCCCGGCAGACAGGCCAATATGGGATGGTGATCCCGACGTTCGTTCGCCAGGCGCTCGCCGGTCAACCAATCACCGTGTTCGGCGATGGGACCCAGTCGCGAAGCTTCACTTACGTCGGCGATGTCGTCTGGGCGCTGATTGCGCTGATCAACGAGCCGAAGGCGGTCGGCCAGGTGTTCAATATCGGCAACGGTCACGAGATCACCATCGGCGACCTGGCGAGCAAGGTCAAGGCGATGACCGCAAGCAGTTCGAACATCGTCCCGATCCCCTATGACCAGGCGTATGAATCGGGCTTCGAAGACATGCCGCGGCGGGTGCCCGACATTACGAAGATCAACCGGCTTGTCGGCTATCAACCAACGGTAGAGCTCGATGAAACTCTCGAACGCGTGATCGAATATTTCCGGCAGCAGTAACAGGCAGATGTCAGACCCCATCCGAATCAAAGCCCGCGTTCGTCGAGCCGCCGAAGCCGCGCTGCGCAGCCAGGCCAAGCCGGTGCGGCGGCTGATGCTCGCCACGGAGCGGGATCGGTCACCGATCCTGCCGGAGATCGTCCAGATCGAGAGTACGAACATCTGCAACGCGAAGTGCGTCTTCTGCCCGCGCGACGAGATGCACCGCCGGCAGGGAATCATGAGCTTCGACCTGTTCACCAGGATCGTGGACGAGTGCGTGGAGCTTGGGATCACGCACGTCCGCGTGCACAACTACGGCGAGCCCTTCGTCGACCGGAAGCTCGTCGAGAAGGTGCGCTACGCCAAGCAGAAGGGGATCAAGGAAGTGGGGATGATCAGCAACGGGTCGCTGATCACCGAGGACGTTGCGCGCGGCATGATCGAGGCCGGGCTGGATGCGATCAACATCAGTGTCGATGCCTCCGGCAAGGAAGTGTTCGAATCCACCCGGATCGGCTTGAAGTACGACAAGGTGATCGCCAATATCGAACGGCTGGTGCGCATCCGCGGCGAGCTCGGGAAGCGCCGTCCCAAGCTGATCCTGTCATTCGTCCGTCAGAACAACTCCGCGGACGAGCAGGCCTTCATCGAGCACTGGCGCAAGATCGCTGACAAGATCCACATCACCGAGCTGCACAACTGGGGCGGGACGCTCCACCAGCAGTCGGACGTGAATTACCCGTGTTACCGGCCTTGGCTGACCTTCACGATCCTCTGGGATGGGCGCGTGGCGCTTTGCTGTGCGGACTTCGACGGCCATACCATCCTCGGCGACATGAACACCTCGTCCATAAAAGAGATCTGGAACAACGACCTGTTCCGGGGCGTCCGTCGCGAGCACCTCGAAAGTGGCGGGCCTGACGTATGCCGCTCCTGTGACCTGCCGCGAAAAGACTCGCCGCTCTGGGTCACCAAGCTCATCTAGTCCGCCTCAAACCCATCAATTCCCACTGGGTTCGTCAAAAACCCATCGGTCCCGCTCGCACGTCCGTCTAACGAGGCGTATACTGAAGGTTCCCCTAGGAGTCCAAGATATGCGCACATTTGCTCTGCTCGTCGTGTTTTCCGGATGGTTGGCCCTGCCCTCGGCCGCCGCAGCCGGCGAACTGAAGCTGTCGATCCGGCAGGGGCTCGTCACGCTCATGGCCGATGATGTTCCGCTCTCGACAATCCTTGCGGAATGGGCGCGGGTCGGGCAGACGAAGATCGTCAACGGCGACAAATTTCTCACACCCGTGTCCCTGCAGCTCGTGGACCTGCCGGAACGAAAAGCCCTCGACATTCTTCTGCGGACGGCGAGCGGGTACATGACGGCCGAGCGTCCGATGCCGATCGCCAGCGCCTCGGTTTTCGACCGGATCATGATCCTGCCGGTCAGCCGGCCGCCGGTCAACTCAGGCCCGATCGCGGCGCCTCCGCCGATGTTCGCGCCCCGCCCGGTACCGGCCAATATGCCCGGTGCCGAAATGGAAGACGATCAGCAGCGCCCGGTGCTGCCGCCGGGCATGGGTCCGCAAGCCGTACCGCAACCAGGGCAGCCACCCCTGCCCGGGCAGCCGCCCGCGGTGCCGAACGCGCCCCTGACTTCTCCACGGCCGGGGCAGCTGCCGGCTCCACCGGCACAGCCGGTTCCTTTCGGCACGCCACCTAAACCAGGAGGCGGTGGGGGATCGGGAACGGTTCCTGGCGGACCCGGCGGTGGCGGCGGTTTCTAAGCGTCCGGCGGTTCCGCTCGCCAACCGGCGGAACCTGTAAGATCTCTCCATGCTAGGCAGCTCGCCCGTAGTACGCGATGGCGAGTACGCCGCGCGCGGCGACTATCATCGCCAACCGGACCCTGACTGGGACTACTACCCCACTTACCTGGCCAAACTGGCGTTCGTTCGCCGGTGGCTGGATGCGTTACCCCGTGGTACACGAGTCCTTGACGCCGGATGCGGTGAAGGCATCCTCGTCGAAGAGTACGCGGATCGGCTCGAGATCGAAGGCATCGACGCCTTTTATACATCTCTTCGCGTTCGCCGCGGATCACTGACCTCGCTGCCGCACGCCGACGGTGTGTTTGATCGAGCCCTCTGCCTCGATGTCCTGGAGCACCTGACCTTCGAAGAGCAGCCTCTCGCCCTCGCGGAGCTTTACCGCGTGCTCGCGGCAGGAGGCGAACTTCTCGTATCGGTGCCGAACCTGGCACATCTGCAGTCGCGCGTGCAGTTCCTGCTGAGGGGACGGCTGATCCGGACGGCGTCGGAGCTGAAGCACCCGGGCGATCGTCCGGCAAACGACTACATCGCCCTCGGCCGGCGCACGGGGTTCTGGCTCGAGTCGAGGCACGGCATCTTCCCCACGATCCCGGTCATCACGCGACTCATACGCAAGAATCCACGAACGCTGCTCCCGCTGCACCGCTGGCTCACACGGCTGATTCCGATACCCGGGTGGTGCTTCCTCAACCTGATGGTGTTTCGAAAGCCTTGATCGGGTCCGTCCTGACGCTGCCCGAACGCCGCACGACCCGGATCATCATCGCCATCGGTCTGCTGTTCGCGCTGGCGTACTCGGCGAGCCTGGTCACGTTCCCCAAACGTGGCGGACGGCTGGTCGTGGGTGACGCCCTGCACCACTACGTGCAGCTACGATCCGCGGTATTCGATCGCGACCTCCAGTTTCGCAATGAGTACATCCGCCTGTATGACCTTCGCGGCGGCGAACCAGGCACCGACTGGATCTACAAAGACACACCGACAGGACACGTGAGGAACCTGATGCCGGTCGGGCCCGCGCTGCTGTGGGCTCCGCTCTTCCTGCTGGTTTCCGGTGTGGCGGGGCTGGGTAATCTCGCCGGGATGTCCTGGCCGCTCGATGGGTATGCGCGCATCTACCAGGCCACCGCGGGCCTGAGCGGCATCGCCGCCGCAACCGCCGGTGTCTGGCTCTCCTGGCGCGCGGCGGCCACCCTGTTCAGTGCCCGCGCATCCGCCTGGGCCGCAATCCTGCTGTGGCTCGCGTCGAGTGCCGTCTATTACTCCGTCATCTCGCCCACCTACTCGCATGCCGCCTCGCTGCTCGCAACCAGCGGCTTCTGGTACGCCTGGCTGCGACGCGACCACGCCGCAGGCGTCGGTCGCCACGCCATCCTTGGCGCGCTGGCCGGTTTCTCGGCGCTGATGCGCTGGCAGGACGCGATCCTGTTCGCCCCGATCGCGCTCGATCTCGCTCTCCGGGTCCGGGATCGACGCCTGTCTCCCGGACGCGCCCTGGCGGCCGGCGCGATGGCGGTCGGCGCCGGCGCCGCCGTATTCGCGCCGCAGATGGCGGTCTGGACGGTCCTCTACGGGCAGCCCCTGGCGCTCCCGCAAGGTTCAGGATTCATGCGGTGGACGGAACCGGCGCTGTTGCGGGTCCTGTTCTCGGACTGGCACGGTCTACTGACGTGGACGCCGATCTGCGCGATCGCCATTGCCGGACTGTTCCATCTGGCTCAGCGCGATGGTCGGACTGCAGCCGGCGCCGTGCTCTTTCTCGTGCTCTCGTGGTACGTCAACGCCGCGGTGGCGGACTGGTGGGCTGGAGAAGCCTTCGGCGCCCGCCGCTTCGTCAGTTGCTTCCCGGTCATGGCGCTCGGTCTCGCAGCCCTGATCGACCGCTGGTCGCCATCTTTGCGGATGCTCGCGCTTGCCGGGAGCGCCATCGTCCTTCACACGTTCCTGCTCCTCGTGCAGTATCAGGCCTTCATGCACGGGCTTCGCGACATCGCCCCGTATCCCCGTGGGGCGTGGAACCTGTGGCTCGCGAGATTCGTGGTCCCCGTGGACCTGGCGCGCAGATTCCTCGATTGATGGTCAGGTTCCCCGCGGCCGCGACAATCTCGGTGCTCCTGGTGGGCGCCGCCATCGCCCTCAGGGCGATCGGCCTCGGCTACGGTCTGCCCGCGGTGTTCAACCCCGATGAAGTGGCGATCATGTCCCGGGCGCTCAGCTTTGCGAAGGGCACGTTGAATCCGGAGAATTTCCTGTATCCGACGTTCTATTTCTACGTGCTGTTCGGGTGGGTGGGTACTTACCTCGGGGCGTTGTGGGCGAGCGGGAGCGTGCAGTCGATTGCCGAGCTGCAGCAGGTGTATTTCCGCGATCCGACCGGTATCTATCTCGCCGGGCGGTCACTGAGCGTCGTGGCCGGTGCCACAACCGTTGTGCTCGTCCGATCACTGGGCCGGCGGATGATCGATGGGAGGACGGCCACCGCCGCGGCGATCTTCCTTGCCGTCGCGCCGCTTCATGTCCGCGATTCCCACTACGTGAAGCACGACGTCTTTGCCACGATGCTCGTGGTCGCGGCATACCTGGCTGTGTCGAGAGTGTGGAAGGGTGAACCATCCGGTGGCCGCAAGACATCGGCCGTCGTGCTTGCCGGCGCAGCCTGCGGGGTCGCCTTCTCCACGCACTACTACTGCATCTTCCTCGCACTGCCCTTGTCCTGGGCGATCGTCCTCGCGTGGAGATCCCGTGGGTGGGGAGCCGTCCTTCGACACCTGGTGATCGCGGGGGTGGCAAGCGCCGCCACGTTCTTCCTGCTCTCCCCGTTCATCGCCCTGGACCCGCTGACCGCATGGCGTGACATCACCGCGAACCGCGAGATCGTCGTCGATCGGGCCGTGGCGACCGGGGCCTTCCGTCCGGTGTGGCGCTACCTGCAGATGCTCTGGCAGGATGCCATCTCGCCGCCGATCGTCGGGCTCGGTCTGATCGGCGCGCTGTGGATGGT
>JACDBQ010000596.1 GCA_013694845.1 Acidobacteriota bacterium | reverse complement strand
GTTCGGGGCAACGGGCGCCGCGGGTCTGGCGGCCGGCTGCTGCGGTTCGGCGGTCGCCTTCGTCTCGCCTCCGGCGGCCTGCTCCACGTCGCGTCGCATCACGCGACCGGCATCGCCGCTACCCTTGAGGCTCGTGAGATCGACGGCATTCTGTTCCGCAGCCTTGCGGGCCGTTGGTGTGGCACGGGTCTTCGCAGCCCCTGCCGCGTCGGGTGTTTCCGCGACGGTCGAACCCGTCGTCTTCTGAGCCGCGGCGTCATCGGCGGCGGCCCCGAGTGGGGAGGCGGCGGAGGCAGGACCGGGCTCGATCACTCCCAGCACGTCGCCCACCTTCACGTCGGCCCCGTCCTTGTGGTCGATGCGCGTGAGAACCCCGGCCTGCGGCGCCGCGACCTCGAGGTCGATCTTGTCCGTTTCAAGCTCGACCAGAGGATCGCCCGCGGCGACGGCGTCCCCCTCGGTCTTCAGCCACTTCGCGACGCGCGCATCGACGATCGATTCACCCACTTCAGGAACAACGATGTTGGCTGGCATCAACTAACCCTTCGCGCTCGTGAGCGCCGTATCCTGCTCGGCCTTCCTGGAAACGTTCTCACCGGATCCAGGTGGCGCGCCGAAGGCCTGGTCGACGAGCGCCTGCTGGTTGGTCGCGTGGCGGGCAGCGGACCCTTCCGCCGGGCTGGCGCTTCGAGGTCGTGCGACCCGGCGCAGCGGTCGGTCACCCGACAGCTCGGTCAAGTGCGGCCGGATGAAGTCCCACGCGCCCATGTTCTCCGGCTCCTCCTGCACCCACACGACTTCCACGGCGTTCGCGTAGCCGTCCAGCATCGCGCGCAGGTCGCGCATCGGTAATGGATAGAGCTGCTCGAGGCGGCAGACCGCGACGTCCGTGCGCGCGGCCCGGTGCTCGCTCGCCATCAGATCGACGTAAACCTTCCCGGAACAGAGCAGCACCCGCCGGATGTCCTGCATCCGGTCGGCCGCGCCGTCGTCGGCGATCAGCATGCGGAACCGGCCTTCGGCCAACTCGCGCGGAGTCGACGCGACGGCGGCATGGCGCAGCAGGCTTTTGGGCGTCAGCACGACGAGCGGAAGCGGATCCACCGTCAGCAAGGCCGCCTGCCGCCGCAGCAGGTGGAAATACTGCGCCGCGGTCGTGCAGTTGGCGATCCGGATGTTGATGTCGGCCGCGAGCTGCAGAAAGCGCTCGGGCCGGGCACTGGCATGATCCGGCCCCTGCCCTTCATGCGCGTGGGGCAGCAGCAACACCAGCGAGGGCCGCAAGCCCCACTTGCCCCGGGCCGACACGAGGAACTCGTCGATCATCGTCTGTGCGCCGTTGATGAAATCGCCGTACTGCGCTTCCCAGATCACGAGCCGCGACGGCTCCTGGATGTTGTAACCGAACTCGAATCCGATCAGGGCATTTTCGGTCAGCGGGCTGTTGCGGATCTCGAATGCCGCACGTGCCTGCGGAATCTGCTGCAGCGGCAGATGCACCCGGCCGGTGTTCACGTCGTGGAACACCGCGTGGCGATGACTGAATGTCCCACGTTCGACGTCTTCGCCGGTCAGCCTGATGCTCGTGCCATCCGCAAGGATCGATGCGAATGCCAGCTCCTCGGCGGCGGCCCAGTCGACCGTCCGGTCGTCTGCCTTGTCGAGCATCGTGGGCCGTTTCTCGCGCACGCGCTCCAGCTTGCGGTGAATTACGAATCCGTCAGGCAGCCGGACGAGCGATGCATTCAGCTCGCGCAGGCTCTCGATCAGCACGCCGGTTTCGGCCTTCGATGCGGCTCCGGCCGGCGGCGCCTCGGGCTGCGGTTCGATGTAGTCCAGTTCCGGCTCGAGCGTGTCCATCGCCTGCTGGAGGGTGGCCATGTAGTCGGACGACAGCGTCGCGGCCGCACCGTCCTTGATCACGCCGCGCGCGACCAGCGTCGTCGCCCACACCTCCCGCACGGTCGGGTGCGCGGCGATCCTTTGGTACATGAGCGGCTGCGTGAATGCGGGCTCGTCCCCTTCGTTGTGCCCATGACGTCGGTAGCCGATCAGGTCGATCAGGAAGTCGCGCTGGAACTGCTTCCGGTAGGCGATCGCCAGGCGCGCGGCTTCGACGCAGGCTTCAGGGTCGTCGGCATTCACATGGATGATCGGGATCTTGAAACCCCGGGCGAGCCCGCTCGCGTAGGACGTGCTGTATTCGTCCTCGGCACCCGTCGTGAAACCGAGCTGGTTGTTGACGATGATGTGGATCGTGCCGCCGGTGTCGTACCCGCGGAGGCGCGACAGGTTCAGCGTCTCGGCGACCACCCCCTGGCCCGGGAACGCCGCGTCACCGTGGATCAGGATTGGCAGGCTGCAGGTCGCATCAAATGTCGGGGGGCCCGCCTTGTCCACGAAGGTTCCGGCTGCGCGCGCCATGCCGACGACGACCGGATTGACAGCTTCGAGATGGCTGGGGTTCGGCGGCATCGCTACGACGACGTCGATCTCGGCGCCTCCCTTCAGGGCACGCCGCGCACCCGCGTGGTACTTCACGTCACCCGTCCACGCCATGTCCTCTCGAAAGCCCTTGCCGGAGACCGGCTCTTTGAACTCCGCGAGGATCTGTGCGTACGGCTTGTTCAGCACGTGCGCCATGACGTTCAGCCGGCCGCGATGCGCCATCCCGATGAGAATGTGGCGCACGCCGAATTCCGCCGCGTCACCGATGATCTCGTCGAGCACCGGCACGAGCATGTCGAGCCCTTCGATCGAGAACCGGGTCTTGCCGGGAAAGGTCCGGTGAAGAAAGCGTTCGAAGGCTTCGACCTGCGTGAGCCGGTCGAGCAACGCGGTCGGGTCGATCGGGTCGGCGGGCGACCGGTAGCGGCCTGTTTCCACCGCCTGGCGGAGCCAGTGCCGCTCTTCAGGCACGAATACGTGCGCGAAGTCATACCCGGTGGTCGAACAGTACACGCGGCGGAAGGCATCGACGACCTCGAGCATGTTGGCCGCGTTCTCGGCCAGCGCCGACCAGATGAGGGACGCAGGCAGTGCCCGGAGGTCCTCGTTGGTGACGAAGTGCGTCTCCGCGACCAGGGAAGGATCACCCTGTGGACGCGAACCGAGCGGATCGAGCTGGGACGCCAGATGGCCGTACCGGCGGATCGACTGAGCAAGGTTCACGGCGCCGACGATCTTGTGGACCGGGAGCCCGGCGGTCAGTTCCGGGACATTCTCAGCCGGTGGCGTCCACTGCTCGAAGAGCGCGCGCGTGCCTGCGTCGACAGAGGCGGGGTCCTGACGGAATTTTTCGTACAGCTCGAGCACGTACCCGCGGTTCAGCCCGCTGAATTCCTGCCAACTGGCCATGTATCTATAATCCTATCGCATGCGATTCCTTCTTCTCGCCGCAGTCCTGTTGCACACGCCTGCGCACGTCGACGCGGGCTCACAGGGCAAGCCCGTCGCGCAGGCACAAGCCGTCATGGCGGGCACGAGATTGCTCGAGGAGTCGGTCGCCAGCCCGGCACTCGGGCGGACGATGAATTACCGGGTGCTGCTCCCGGACGGCTACGCGGGATCGTTGAAACGGTATCCGGTCCTGTACCTGCTGCACGGCCTCGGTGGCGACTACAAGGATTGGACGAGCCGCTCGAACCTCGCGGATTACAGCCGCCCCCTGCCACTGATCATCGTGATGCCGGACGGCGAAAACCAGTGGTACACGAACTCCGCGGACGGGACCGCTCGCTTCGAGGATTACGTGCTGACCGACCTGCAAGCGGATGTTGTCAAGAAGTTCCGCACGGTCAACTCACGATACGGGCGATCGATCGCGGGGCTGTCGATGGGCGGCTACGGCGCGCTCAAGCTGGCGCTGAAGCGTCCGGCAGCGTTCGCGGTGGCAGGGAGCTTCAGCGGGGCGCTGAACGCGGCACGGGCCGGTGAGCTGGAGTCGCGGATCGGGAAAACCGAGGCGGATCGGATGCAGAAGATCTTCGGACCGGCAGGAAGCGAGACCCGTCAGACCAACGACGTGTTCGCGTTGGCCGCCACCCTCAAGCCGCCCGGCGCGCCCTATCTATATCTCGACTGCGGCACAGCCGACGGGCTGCTCGCCGCGAACCGCGAGGCCGTCGCCGCCCTGCACAAAAGCGGCGTCGCCTACGAGTACCACGAAGTCGCGGGCGCCCATACGTGGGACTACTGGGACCGCCGGATCCGCGAGTTCCTGCCGGTGTTGATGAAGAAGCTGGCAAATCAATAGCTGATCTACGGGTCCTGCCTGCGGCATTCGCGACGACACGAGGAAGATTCGATTGAAATCGTCGCGGCGTCGTGGCGTCGTGGCGTCGTGGCGTCGAAGATAAGCCCGGGCCGACGGCCCAGTCACCAAGACACCAAGGTCACGACGAGCACAAAGCTCAGCCAAGTGTTTTTCCTTCTTGTTCCTGGTGGCCTTGGTGTTCGTGGTGCTAAAAGCCGTGATCGTGCTCTGTCGCCTTATTCGTATCTCAGCGCCTGGATCGGGTTCACCCTGCTCGCCCGCCGGGCTGGAACCCAGCCGGCGACGAGCGCTACCGCACCGAGCGTGAGCGTCACCATCCCGATGGTGACTGGATCCGAAGGAGTCACACCGTAGAGGAGACCCGAAATAGCTTTGCCCGCCGCCATGAGCAGACCGATCCCGATCACCAGGCCGATCGCAACGAGCCGGAAGACCTGCAGCAACACCAGCCGCAGCACGTCGCTCCGCTCGGCGCCGATCGCCATCCGGACTCCGATTTCCTGGGTGCGCGCGCTGACCGAGTACGACATCACGCCGTAGATGCCGACTGCGGCGAGAACGAGCGCCGTCGCCGCGAAGATCCCGAGCAGCATCGCCGAGATGCGCTGCTGGAACGCCGACTGCGCAATCGCCTCTTCCATGGTCTGGATGTTGTAGACCGGTTGTTCGGGGTCGATCGAGGCGACGGCCGCACGGACGGCAGGGATCAGCGTCGACGCGTCCTGGGTCGAGCGGACGATGAGGAACAGCTGATTCCAGGCGTCGCGACCCTGCTCCATCGCGATGTAGGCCTCTGGCCGCACGACGGCGGCAGCGCCGTTGTTGCGAGCGTCGCCCACCACCCCGATGATCTCGGCCCAGGGGCCCGGACCCCCGCGAGCGATGATGCGCATCCTCGCGCCGATCGGATCCTTCCCCGTGAGGTATCTGGAGGCGAAGGTGCTGTTGATCAGGACCTGGGCAGGCCCGCCAGGAGCGTCGCTTTCGGCGAACAACCGGCCGCGCAACAGTGGGATCTGCACAGCCTGGAAATAGCCGCGCGACGCGATGGTCGTGTTTGCGGTCGGCAGCGTCGCGCCTGACGCGTCGGCGCCCGCGATCTCGATCCTGCTCGAGAAGAATTCCATCGGGGGGAACTGGGACACTGTCGCGGCTGCGGTGACGCCGGGAATCGCCTGGGTGCGACGGATCAGGTCCTCGAAAAAGACGGTGATCGCCTCGCCGGACGGATACTTCTGCTGCGGCAGCGTCAGCCGCATCGTGGCGACGCCGTGTGGTTCGAAGCCGAGCTCGGCCCCCTGCATCTTCATCACGCTCCGCAGCAGCAGCCCTGCCCCGAGGAGCAGGACCACCGAGAGCGCGATCTCGGCAACGATGAGCGCGCTACGCATGCGGACACCGCTGCGACCGTGGCCGGCGCGGCCGTCGGACTTGAGCGAGTCATGGGGGTCCGTGCGCGTGGCCTGGATCGCGGGTAGAAGCGCCACCAGCAGACCCGCGAGGATACCCATCACCGACGTCCAGGCCAGCACGCGTCCGTTCACCCCCGCCTGCAGGTTGAGCATCGTGAACTGTGCAGGGATCAGGGCGTCGGCAAACTGCAGACCGACGTGCGCGAGCACGAGTCCCGCGGCCGCTCCGGCCAATCCGAGGAGCAGGCTCTCGGTGAGCAGCTGCCGGGCGATCCTCGAGCGCGCGGCCCCCAACGCAAGTCGCACGGCAAGCTCGCGATGACGGGTCGTGGCGCGCGCGAGCATCAGGTTCGCCAGGTTCGCGCAAGCGATGATCAGCACGAAACCGACCGCGGCAAGCAGCACGAACGCAGCGGGGCGCACGTCCTGCAGCAACGCCGCCGCCCACGGTGTCGCGGTCAGCCGCCATCCTTCGTACTCCTTGAACTGGGCCATCTCCGCCTGCTGGACCTGGCCGGCAATGGTCGCGAGCTCCGCGTTCGCGGAGCCGATCGAAGCGCCGGGCGCGAGCCGCGCAAGGACGGTGAACTGGCGCGTGTCGCGTGGCATCCGTGCGGGGTCCGCGCCCCAGGGTACCCACAAGTCGGTGCCGATGACGATGAGCCCCGGAGGCATCACGCCGACGACCGAGGCGGTCGCCCCGCCGATGCGAATGGCGCGATTGAGGATCGCGGGGTCCCCCCCGAATCGCGACTGCCACAACCGGTGGCTGATGATCGCGGCCGGCGGACCGTTCGGCGCGAGCTCCTCCGCGGTGAAGCCGCGACCGAGATGCGGCGCCATGCCGATTACCGGAAACAGATCGTCGAGCAGCAGCGCGGTGAAGACTCGCTCAGGCACGTCGCCGCCGGAAATGTTCCTGTTTCCGAGGTCGAACGCGGCGAGGCTGGAGAAGGATCGGCTCCGCTTGATGTCGGCGTACTCGGGCGTCGACAGCGCCTCGACATAGGTCGTGTCCGATGACACTCTCGGGAACGTTCCGCCGATCGCAGCCAGGCGGTCGGCATCCGGGTAGGGGAACGGGTTGAACACGAAGCCGTCCATCAGGCCGTAGATGAGACTGGTTCCGCCGATGCCCAGGGCCAGCGAGATCACGGCGATCGCCGTGAAGCCCGGACGGCGGGTGAACTGCCTCAGTGCGTACCGGACGTCCTGAACGAACGTTTCCATGAAAGATCTCCGTGGCTGTGAAGGGACGTGGGGCAGGCCGCCGCCCGTGCGCTGACGGATCCATTCGCGGGTAAGGCGCCACCGCTGCCGTATCGAGGCGGTGCCCAGGTCCGCAAGGAGGTATCGCCAGAGCAGTGCGGCCCCGGCAATCCCGCGATAACGCGGCTCCACACGCGCGTCATCGAAGGCCTCGATGAGCTCCAGCTCGTAGCGCCGGCGGAACGACGCTGGATACAGCAGCAGGAGCAGCCGGTAGACGGATCTCACACCAGGCCCTTGCGCAGCTTCGGATTGGCGCGGGCGTGCGCGACGATTGCGTCGAGCCGCTGAAGCTCGTCCCGCAGAACGTCCCACCCCTGGTCGGTCAACGCGTAGTAGCGACGCTGTGCGTGTTGACCGTTCGACGGCTCTTCGCCTCGGGCCGCGGTTTCTTCGATCCGTCCATCATCCTGCAGCCGCTGGATCGCTTCGTACAGGGTTCCGGGACCGAGGCGTACCGCGCCCTGGGTGCGCTCCTCGACCGCCTGCTTGATGGCATAGCCATGCCGCGCGCCATCGGCCAGGGCCAGCAGGATGTGAACGACAGGTTGGGATAAGGCCTTGGGAGCCTCGTCGCGGGGCGTTCGGCGCATAGACATATCGTAAGACGATATGTCAGGTGGTTTGGTTCACCAATGCCGCTACCGGGCACCGAAGCAATACAAGGTGTTCAGCGTGCGGAGGTAGATCCGGCCATCCATCAGCGCCGGCGTCGCGTAAATCCCATCCGCCAGGTCATTGACGGCGAGCGGTTCGAGCTTGGGGCCCGGAGGCAGAACGAACACCTGGCCCTTCTCGCTGGCGATGTAGACCTTGCCGTCCCCGGCCACTGGGGAGGCGTAGAAGGTATCAGCGGTCCCAGGGAGGCGGCCCTGCAGCAGCACATCCCCCTTGTCGGGATCGAGCATGATCACCCGCCCACCGCCATCGTTCACGAGGTAGAGCACGTTCTCATAAATGAGCGGTGACGGAAGTTGCGGGATCCCGCGGTGGTACTTCCACTTCACCGACTTCGCGGTCATGTCGCCGCTGCCACCCATCTGGATCGCCAGGATGCCGTTGTCCGACTCCATCGCGGCCTTGTAGTAGTCCCACTCGTCACGCGACCACATCTTGTCGCCGTTGAGGTCCATGAACGAGAAGTATCCCTTCGCATGCGGGGTCGGCGTCTCCGCCGGGGACAACCGGCCGTCCTTGTCGGCATCGTGTTTACTGAAGGCTTCCTCTGTCGTTATCACGGCTACCTTGCTGCCCGGGTTGTTCTCAGGTGATCCAAACCCGTTGATGTAGACGACGTCACCCTTGATGACGGGCGTCGATTTCATCTCGAAGGACAAACCGCCGACCCACCAAAGTCGCTTGCCATCCTCAGGGCTGTAGGCACTCAGCAGAAACGATCCCGGGACGATGAGCTGCTGGCTTCCGCCCTTCGGCGCCCAGAGAATCGGTGTCGAGTGGCCGCTCTTGGCTTCTGTGCGCGGCGTCTTCCAGCGCAGCTTGCCGGTCTTCTTGTCCCACGCGGCTATGTAGGAATCAGTGCTCTGGTCACAGACGAGGATCACCTTGTCACCGACGATGAGCGGTGAGGCTCCCATGCCGTACACGTTGTTGAAAGGCCCGAGCGGCTGCTTCCACAGCTCCTTGCCGTTCACGTCGTACGTGATCAGGCCGTAGTCGCCGAAGAAGACCGACACGTGCTCACCGTCAGTTGCGGCGGACGCCGCCGCGGGCCGGTTGCGTTTGTCGAGCTTCTCGGTGCGCGCGCGGGGCGCCGCGCGTTCCCACAGGACCTTCCCGTTCGTCCGATCGACCGCGATCGTGACCAGTGCCTGGTCCCGTAGAGCGGTCAGGAAGATCCGGTCGCCGTGGATGATCGGGGAGGAGTAGCCCTGCGGCAGGTCGACCTTCCAGACCACGTTCTTGTCGGAACCGAACTCGACGGGGAGACCCTTCGTCTCGGAGATGCCCGAACCATTCGGTCCGCGGAAACGCGACCAGTCGGTGTCGGACTCGGCTGCCGAAAATACCAGCGCCAGCAACAAGCTGCTCAATAGCATGTTCATTCCCAACCCAGCGATGTCACGCTGTCCGTCTGTTTTACGATCCCAACACGGAGAAACACAAAGCACACAACGCACACCAGGAAAGAAGATCCTTGGTGGTCCTGGTCGGCTTTGAGGCCACCGTGTAGAAACCGTCCGGCGCCAAACCTGGGCCCCCGATCGTCGGGGCTACAGCGTCGGCGCCACCGTGTCGAAACCGTCTGCCCTCGAACCCCGCGGCCGAAGCTTACTCTTCAAACGGCGGCGGCGCTTCGGGTGCGGGCCAGATCACACGCGTGAACTGCCCGCGCTGCAGGAGCTCGCGGCCCTTGCCGCCACGCCCCGTCACTTCGTACTTGCCCGTACTGACGGTCTGCTCGGCTCCCCGGCTGGTCTCCACCGTCATCAGGTCACGGTCGCCCGTGGACGCGATGAAGCCAAGCACGCGGTCGCCTTCATTCAGCTTGATGAGGATGACGCCGCGGCCGGGACCGGACAGGAAGTTTACTTCGTCCGCCTTGGTGATCATGGCCCGTGCCTCGCGGGTGGCGGCGATCAGGATCTCGTCGCCCGTGCACGTCACGACGCCCACGAACTCGGCTCCCTCCGGGACGCGTCCGTACCTCCGGCCGGTACGGGTGCTGGGTTCCACGAACGGCTCCAGGCTGAAGCGCAAACTGTAGCCGTCGCTCGACACCGCGACGGCGTGGACCGGCGGCGCCTCACCTTCCCGTCGCGCCGTTATCCTTCCAGCTGCCCTGGGATCGAGGCTGTAGGCGGCGACGATTCGCTCACCGTCCTTCAGCTTGAAGAACCGCTGGATCGGCTCGCCGTAGCCGGTCGACGCAGGAATTTCGATGATCCGTGACGTGTAGGCAACGCCGAAATTACTCAGGAACACCACCGATGCACGCGTGCTCCCGGGCAGCACCGCCGTCACCTGGTCCCCCTCCCGGACGCGCGTGGAGGCGACGTCCTTCACTTCCTTCTGCCGCTTCACCCAGCCGTCACGCGAGACGATGACGACGTTGTCTTCTTCGACGATGAAGTCCTCGGCGCTGTATTCCGCCTCTCCTTCGTCACTCGAGATCAGCGTGCGGCGGGGATCGCCGTACCTCTTGTGCATCTCCTCGATCTCGACGCGCACGATGTCCCAGCGGCTCCCTTCGTCCTTGAGCAGCGTGGAGATCTGCCGCATGCGCCGGCGCTTGTCTTCCAGCTCCTTGCGGATCACGAGAATCTCGAGTCGGGCCAGGCGATAGATCTTCAGCTCGAGTATCGCGTCCGTCTGGTCGGCGTCCAGCTCGAAGCGCTTGATGATCTGTGTCGCCGCGTCTGCCTTTCCGTCGGATTTCCGGACGATACGAAGGATCTCGTCCAGCGCGTCGAAGACCTTCTCGAACCCTTCCAGGATGTGGACGCGCTTCTTCAGCGCGTCGAGCTCGTGTTCCAGCCGCTTGGTGACCACTTCCAGACGGAAGTGCAGGAAGTGCCAGAGCATCTGGTGCAGGTCGAGGCGCTCGGGGCGCCCGACCTCCGGATTGTTGTCGGTCGGCACCAGGCAGGTGAGGTTGACGATGAAGCTGGTCTGAAGCGGCGTGTGCCTGAACAGGTACGCCATCACCATCTTCTCGTCCGAGTCCTTCTTCAACTCGAGCGCGATGCGGACGTCTTCGGTGGAGATGTCCTTGACGTCGACCAGTGGCGGCAGTTTGCGGCTGAGCGCGACGTCCGCGATGCGCTCCACCAGCGTCGACTTGTTGACGGTGTAGGGAACACTCGTGATGTAGATGGTTTTTCCGGCCCGGGTCACGGGGCCCTCCTCCCACGTTGCCCGCAGCCGAATGGCGCCCGATCCCGTCCGGTAGATCTCTTTCAGCTCGTCCGGCGCATTGAGCATCTGGCCACCGGTCGGAAAATCCGGGCCCTTGATGTAACGACAGAGTTGCACGCTGCTCAAATCAGGGTTGTCGAGCAGCTTGATCAGCGCGTTGCACACCTCGCCGAGGTTATGCGGCGGGATGTTGGTCGCCATGCCGACCGCGATGCCGGTCGCGCCATTGATCAGGAGATTGGGTATCCGCGACGGCAGGACGACGGGCTCCGTGCGGGTGCCGTCGTAATTGGGACGGAAGTGGACGGTCGACTGGTCGATCTCCGTCAGCAATTCGTCGCTGATGCGCGCGAGCCGGCACTCCGTGTAGCGCATGGCGGCGGCGCCGTCGCCGTCGAGCGAACCGAAGTTGCCGGACCCGTCCACCAGCGGATAGCGGAGCGAAAACGACTGCGCCATCCGCACGAGCGTCTCGTAGAGCGCGGAATCGCCGTGCGGGTGGTAGTTGCCCATCACGTCCCCGACGACTTTCGCGCACTTGCGGTGCTTGGCGTCGGCAGTCAGATTCTGCTGCCACATCGTGAACAGAATGCGGCGCTGAACGGGCTTCAAGCCGTCTCGGACGTCGGGGAGCGCGCGGGAGGTAATGACCGACAGCGCGTAATTGAGGTAACGGGACTGCGCCGCCTCGTGCAGCGCGACCCCCTCGGTGCCGCCGCCAGGTCCGCGCGGATCTACCGTCGTGTCACCGCCGTCGTCGTCGAACAGCGACCCGGATGTCTTGCGTTTTGCCATAGTGGAGGCTACGAAGATAACAGACTCGTCCAATTGCGGATTGGGCATTGCGGATCGAACGGGCGGCAATAGACAATCAACGATCCGTCGGCCCACAGCCGACAATCCGCAATCGAGAATCCCTGAGATATCTCCACCTCGATGTATTCACCTCGCGGCCGTTCGAGGGCAATCAGCTGGCCGTGTTCCCGGAACCAGGGGACCTCCCGGCCGAGACGCTTCAGGCAATCGCGAAGGAGATGGCGTTTTCCGAGACGACCTTCATCTACCCGGCAGAGAAAGGTGGAGACGTGAAGATGCGGATCTTCACACCGGGCGAGGAATTGCCGATGGCGGGGCACCCGACGATCGGGAGCACGTTCGCTCTTGCGGCCGAGGGGACGATCGTTCGTGGGCGGGAGCAGTTCGTCTTCGAGCTCGGTGTCGGGCCGACGCCCGTGTCGCTCGAATGGGACGCCAGAGGACTGTCATTCGCCTGGATGACCCAGCCCCTGCCAACGTTCGGGCCGACGATCGTCGACCGTGCGCCGCTGGCCGCCGCCATCGGGCTCGAAGACACGTCGCTCGCCCCGGATCGGCCGGCCCAGGTCGTGTCCTGCGGAGTGCCGTTTCTGTTCGTGCCACTGACGACGAGAGCCGCCGTGGACGCGGTCGCGTTCGATCGCCGGGCGATGGTGCGCTGTTGCGCGGCGGCCGGCACCGGCGAGCTCCCGGTCTTTTTCTTCACCACAGAGGGGCCCGAAACCGTGTACAGCCGGATGCTGGCGCCCGGCTTCGGCGTCGCCGAGGATCCGGCAACGGGCGGGGCCAGCGGTCCGCTCGGCGCCTACCTGCTCCGGCATCGCGTCGTCTCGCCAGAGGAGGCCCGCGAGATGGTCAGCCTGCAGGGCGTGGCCATGGGGCGGCCGAGCCGCATCCACATCGCGATAGACGGAGAGCCGGATCGCATCACCCGTGTGCGCGTGGGTGGACGGTCGGTGCTGGTAGGTCGAGGTGAGCTGATGATCTGATGGTGAGCCGCTATTTTTCACGATGATGCGCTACCCTCCCTGAAGGCCGTCTGGTCACCGCCCCAGTCCGGCCGCCACACGCGAAGCGACCTGAAAGCGAAGCGCGCTCCGGAGCGTCGTGGGCCCGGATCCGTTCGTCACGGTCAGGAGGTACTCCCGGGCGAGAGCCGCGCGACCGGGACATCGATGGCCAGGTTGGCGAATCGCTCGTCGGTGAATTGATCGGGGCCAAGATCGTGCTGGCTGTTCATCACCGCGATGCCATTCTCGTTCTGAAGCTCGACTCGCAGCGGTACGACCACCAGCGCTCGCTCCCTCCCTGGCAGGTCCGCATCACCGCAGAAACGCGATCACCCGGCCCGAAGACCCGGCGCGTCGTCGGGACCACTGACGACAACCTCTTGAAAGCGTCGCGAGGAGCGACGGTGCGGCGACGACCATCAGCGGCGACAGGGACACTGGTGCGAAACGGAAGTCCGGGGTTCATCTCTTCCCACATGGGGTGCGTCATGTCCCGAAACCCGATCCTCGTCTTGCCGAGCGCCGCGAGCAGCCGCGCACGATCGATCGTGTAGTCCTGCGAGCTCCGGTTGTTCCGCGTGAACACGACGGCCGCGAGATCCGCCGGCCCAAGCCTGTCGATCACGCGCCGTCCGATGTCCTTCAGGT
>JACDBQ010000577.1 GCA_013694845.1 Acidobacteriota bacterium | reverse complement strand
CCACACGGGCGCGCGCATCGATGACGAAGGTCCCGGGATGAGGGATGCCGGCGGTCCTTCCTTCAGCCTGCTCGTTCAGGATCTTGTAACGCCCGATGACCGTCGAGCCCGTATCCGACAACAAGGGATAGGTGATCCCCCGCGCGTCTGAGAATGCCTTCAGCGTCGTCGTCGAGTCGTAGCTGATCGCCACCAGCCCGAGGCCGCGCCGTTTCACGTCCGGCAGCGAACGTTGCAGCTGCACGAGCTGCGTCTTGCAGTAGGGTCACCAGTCCGCCGACCTGAAGAAGACCAGCATTGCGCCGTTCGGCCCGAGCAGCGACTTCAGCGTACGGCGGGCCCCGTCCTGATCGATCAACTCGAAATCCGGCACGACCTCGCCGACCTGCGGCCCGATCTTCTGCAGGTCAGGTATCGGCGCCTGTCGGGCAGCAACGCCGGCGACTCCGAACACCAGGAAGGCCAGGGCAAACAATCTATGCATGGGGCTAGTGTGCACCAAAAACCAAGGCGGAGCCTTGCGGCCCGCCCCTCGAGTCTCACCGTATCGAGCCGCGGCACCCAGCCACCCCTCGTACATGACAAAGAGCGGGCTTTTCAGTCCACCCCTTGTCCGATCTCCTTCGTGCCGACTTGGCGATGCCGACTCAGCGCCGGCGTGTGATCTGGTCCCAGACCGCCGCACCACCACCCCCGATGGCGGCACCGATCAGCGCACCCTTCTTGCCGCCGGTGAGCGCGCCGACGCCGGCACCGACAGCGGCCGAGGATCCGATGATGACGGCGCTCTTCTTGGCGGATCGCGTTCGCCTGACCCGGACCGGCTCGTCATACACCACCTGACGGGTGCGGACCGGACGGGCGACAGTTTCCGTTCTCACGGGGACGACGCGTGCCGGCTCCAGATCAGTGTAGACCGCCTGGGCCCGTGGTGCCACGTATCCGTAATTCACCGGTACCACCTGCGGCGACATGGCCGCGGACGTTGCGAACGCGGCGGCCTGCGCATCAGCCGCTATGCACTCCACCTGCGACACGGTCGCGCCATTGATGACGACGGGCCGGACGAGTGTGCGCTGGTGCGGCTCGCAGCTGACGACGACCGGCGAACCGGCCTGGGTATTCGCCGCTTCCTGCGCTCGAACACCCGCCGCATTCTGCGCCCCGCAACCATAAGTGAAGAGCAGCGCGCCTGCCGCAACGCCTCCCCAGACCGACTTCATCTGCATGAATCTCATTGCCTCACCTCCGCGTATGCTGCCCCGACCTGGTCCAAGGGAAATGCCACGTGGAAGCGTTGAGAAAGTGCCGTTTTCCGGGTATTTGTGAGAGATCCCCGACAGTGGCACAATCGGACTGTCCTCAGCAGAGCTCAACTATTACTCGAATGGCCCACATCCTCGTCGTTGAAGACGAAACCGACATTGCCGACCTGATCGTGCACTACATGGAGAACGCCGGTCACACCACGCGACGGCTGTCATCGGGCGCCGACGTCATGGCGCGTCTTCGAGCCGAGCTCGCAGATCTCGTCATTCTCGACATCATGCTTCCGGGCCTCGACGGGATGGCCGTGTGCGAGGCCATGCGTCGGGACACATCGACGTCACATCTCCCGATCATCATGTTGACGGCTCGCGGCGACGAGGCCGACCGCGTGGCCGGATTCGAGCGGGGGGCTGACGACTACGTGACCAAGCCCTTCAGCCCGAAAGAACTTGTCGCGCGCGTGGCCGCGAGGCTCCGCAAACCCTCAACCGCGCCGGCCGGAGACGTGCTCCGGTACGGACCGATCAGCATCGACGCGGCCAGCCACACGGTGACGCTCGATGGCCAGGTGGTGCGCCTCACCGCCAAGGAGTTTCTGTTGTTGCAATACCTGGTCGCCCACAAGGGTCGGGTGCTCTCGCGCGATCTCCTGCTCACTGATGTCTGGGGATACCAGTACACGGGTGGCACGCGGACGGTCGACGTCCATATTCGCCGGCTCCGGGAAAAGCTGCCGATGCTGAACGAGGCGATCGAAACGGTCAAGCAGTTTGGTTACAAGCTCGTGTAAAGCCATTCCGAATGCCAATCGCTGATCGCTGATCACGGACCGCTGATCGCGGAGCGCGGATCGCTGATCGGGGATTGGGGATTGGGGATCTGAAGATTGGGGATCGGGTATTTGTGTTTGGTGTTTCGTGTTTCTGAATTCTGAATTCCGAGTCCTGAGTTTCTTTTGTCTTTCCGCACTCGCCTTTTCCTGACCTCACTCGCGGCGGCCGTGGCGGCGGTGTTGGCGGCCACGCTGCTGCTTTCGTGGTCGGTGCGCCGCAGCGTGATTGACCGGGTCGAACGCGGTCTTGTGACCCAGGCCCGGCTCGCGTCGGAGTTGTTGTCGCGGCAGGGCCCCGCCTCCCCGGAGCAGCTCGATGCCGAAGCCGATGCGCTGTCCCGACTGGGTGCCTCCAGAGTCACGTTCATCACCACCGATGGCCGGGTGATCGGCGATTCCGATCTCACGCCTGGCGAGCTGCAAACCATCGACAACCACGCCAACCGGCCCGAGGTGCAGCAGGCGCTCGCCGGGGAGGTGGGTGTGGCGCGCCGGTACAGCGCCACGGTACGCACCGACATGCTCTACGTCGCGGTGCCCGTGCGCAGTCCGCAGCTGCCCGATCTCGGCGTGCTGCGACTGGCGCTGCCGCTCGTCGAGCTTCAGGACCAGTTGGCGGTGGTGTGGAATGTCGCGCTCGCGGGCCTGCTCGTCGGCCTCGCGACCGCGCTCGCACTCTCGTGGCTCATCTCAGCGGTGCTGGCCCGCCGGATGCGCACGATCGCCGAGACCGCGCAACGCTATGCCAGCGGAGATTTCAGCCGCCCGGCGAACGATCCAGGGGACGACGAGATCGCGGTGGTGGCGCGCGTGCTGGACGAGAGTGTGCGGGAGCTCGGCCTGCGCGCGGCCGACCGGGCGCTGATCGAAGCCATTCTCGGCGGCATGGTCGAAGGCGTGCTGGTCGTGAACGAGTACGGACGGCTGCAGCTGGTCAATGCCGCAGCCAGACGCATGCTCAAGGTCGTCGAGACGCCCGAAGACCGTCACTATCTGGAAATCGTCCGCCACCCGGACATCGCCGCGCAGATCGGCTACGCACTGAACGGGCACGCGACCGAAGGCCGCGAGCTCCAGCTCCCGCTGGCGCCCGGGTCGACGTTTGTCGCGCGCAGTGCGCCGGTGGCATCGGGCGCGACCCGAGGGGCGGTGCTCGTGCTGCACGACATCACCTCGCTGCGGCGCGCCGACCAGATCCGCCGCGATTTCGTCGCCAACGTATCTCACGAGCTGCGCACCCCCCTGACCGCGGTCCGCGGCTACGTCGAGGCGCTCGCCGACGGGGTGGACCCGGAACAATCGAGGCGTTTTCTTGCCACCATCACCCGCCATACCCTACGCATGGAGCGGCTCGTCCGCGACCTGCTGCGCCTGGCCCGGCTCGATGCCGGCCAGGAACTGCTCGAACGCATACCGTGTCGAGTCGACGCGCTTCTGGCCGGCGTGGAGACCGATCTCGTGGAGATCATCGAGGAACGGCATCTGACCGTCGTTCGCGACATCGCACGTGACGCGGATGTGGTCACCGGGGATCCCGCGAAACTGCACGACGCGCTGCGCAACCTGCTGGAGAACGCGGTGAACTATTCACCCGAAGGCGGCACGATCAGGCTCATCACGCGGCGCGACGGAGACCGGCTCACGATCGCCGTCATCGACCAAGGGCCCGGCATTCCCCAGAGCGACCTGTCGCGCGTCTTCGAGCGCTTCTACCGGGTCGACAAGGCGCGGGCTCGCGAGGGCAGGGACCCCGGAGGCACGGGCCTCGGTCTTGCGATCGTCCGGCATCTGGTGGAACTCCATGGCGGGAGGGTGAGCGCCGCGAACGGACGCGAGCGCGGCGCGGTGATGACCGTGGAACTGCCGGCCTGAATTCTCCCTAGGGAGCAATCGTCTTCGATACGATCCACCAGGTGGCCGCCGCGATCGCCGCCGAGGCTGGAATCGTCAGGACCCAGGCCCATACGATTCGGCTGGCGACGCCCCAGCGCACTGCGGACAACCGTCTGATCGACCCGACCCCGATGATCGCCCCGGTAATCGTGTGGGTCGTGCTGACCGGCACCCCGAGCGCCGTCGCGGTGAACAGGGAGATGGCACCGGCGGTCTCCGCGGCAAAGCCCCCGACCGGCTGCAGCTTCGTGATCTTGGATCCCATCGTGTGAATAATGCGCCAGCCGCCGGAGAGCGTGCCGAGCGCGATGGCGGCATGCGCGGAGAGGATGACCCAGAGGTCGATCCGGAACTCTGCGAGGTAGCCCCCCGCGAACAGTACCCCGGCGATGATGCCCATCGTCTTTTGCGCATCGTTGCCGCCATGCCCCAGGCTGTAGGCCGCGGCCGACACGAGCTGAAGCTTGCGGAACCAGCCGTCCACCCGGCCGGGCGAGGATCGCTGGAAAATCCACAAGATCAGGACCATCAGCACGAAGCCGAGGGTCATCCCGATCAGCGGCGCGAGCACGATGAAGATGAGCGTCTTCGTCCAGCCAGCGGGAATGATGGCGCTGAGGCCGGCCTTGGCGACGGCCGCACCCGCGTACCCGCCGATCAGGGCATGCGACGAACTGGTGGGCAGGCCGTAATACCAGGTGATCAGGTCCCAGACGATGGCGCCCATCAGGCCGGCGAAGATGACCGCGAAGGTCAGCACCTTGATGTCGACGAGACCGGACCCGACGGTCTTGGCCACCGCGGTCCCGAAGGTAAAAGCCGCGACGAAATTGAAAAAAGCGGCCCAGATCACCGCTCTGCCTGGGGTCAGGACCCGCGTCGACACGACGGTCGCGATCGAGTTCGCGGCGTCGTGGAACCCGTTGATGTAGTCGAAGATCAGCGCGACGAGGATCAGCGCGACGACCGCCAGGAGGTTGTGGTCCATCCTCGCTAAGCGTGCTTGACGACGACACCCTCAAGGACGTTGGCGACGTCCTCGCAGCGATCCGTCGCCGCTTCGAGGAAGTCGAGGATCTCCTTCCACTTAATGATCTGGATGGCGTCCTTCTCCTCTTCGAAGAGGCGGCGGAGCGCCGTCTGGTGGGCGCGGTCCGCCTCGTTCTCGAGCCGATTGATCTCGACCGCGCAGGTCGAAATCCTCTCCTTTTTCCCGAGCGCCTTCATCGCCGACACCACCTGCTCGGTCGAGGCCTTGATGATGCGACTGAGGTCGCGAGCATCCGGGCGCACCCGGGAAATCTGGTAGAGGCGGATCACGCCGGCCGAGTCATCGATCGCATCGATCACATCGTCGAGCGATCGTGCCATGGTATGAATGTCTTCCCGATCCAGGGGGGTGACGAAGGTCTTGTGCAGGCGCTGAATGACTCCGTGGGTCAGGAAATCGCACTTGTGCTCGACTTCCTTGATCTCGTCGGCCTTGTCCCAGAGCGGCTGCTCGGGCGCCAGCATCTGCTCCAGCAACGCGGCCCCGCGGTCGATCTGCTCCGCCATCGCGACGAAGTCTTCGAAAAACTTCTCTTCTTTCGGGATCAGTCTGAAGGCCAACATCCCCTCCGGCGGGGAATGTTAGCAGATACGGCTCATATTTAACGGTCCTGTTACTTTTTCATTACACGCCTCCGGATGTCCCGTGCCGAGCAGCGAAGGTCAACCTCTGGCGCCGATGCCTGTGCAGCGCCGGAATTAACCGCCCGGAAACAGCTCCGAGACGCCCGGCTTACACCCCGCCGCTATCGTGTCCTGGTTTGATTCCCGACGAGAGCGAAGGAGTTTGTAGATGAACAAGCGATTGAGGGCCGCGTCGACCTGCGCGGCGGCCTGGGTGCTCATGGCTATGAGCCTCGGCGCGCAGGCCGGCTCGGGCTCACTGAAAGGACAGGTGATCGACCCTGGTGGCGGCGCCATGCCGGGCGTCATGGTAACGGCCACCAATCCCGCGACCGGGGAGGTGCGGGTCGCGGTCACCAACGTTGCCGGGGTCTACCAGCTGGGCGCACTCCCCCTGGGCACGTACACGATCAGCTACCAGCTCGATGGCTTCAAGACCCTGACGCGCTCCGGGATCCTGATCGAGGCGTCCGTTCCCCGGACACTGAACATCGCGCTCGAGATCGGCGGGCTCTCGGAGGTCATCACGGTCGAGGGGGGGGCGCCGATCCTGAACCTCTCCACCCCCACGGTGTCCCGTCGACTCGGGGGGGAGGAAATCACGTCGGTGCCCTCCTCGACCCGGAGCTTCACGCACCTGCTGACCGCGACCGCCGGCGTGAGCGGCGATCTGTCGCCGGTCGGCAGCAACGATACCGGCGCGATCTCGCCGTCGGTCAATGGCACCAAGCAGACGAGCAACAGCGTGCTCTACAACGGCGTCGACATCACGAGCATGCTCTCGAATACCGGGACGCTGGACGAGAGTCTCTCGCCGGCGCCCGAGACGATCGACGAGGTCAAACTCGAGACGAGTCTCTATGATGCTTCGACCGGCCGCAGCGGTGGCGGCAATTTCCAGATCGTGACTCGGGCCGGCACCAATGCCTTCATGGGCTCGGCCTACTCCTTTGGCCAGTACGAGCGGTTCAACTCGAACGACTTCTTCTTCGACAAGAACGGCATCGAGAAGCCGGAGATGCGGCGGGTCGAGTCTGGCTTCACGATCGGCGGGCCGCTGCGGCGCAATCGCGCCTTCTTCTTCGGGAGTTTCCAGCATACTGACGCGACCTCGGGGTACGTGCCCACGGCGTCGAGCCGGGCGCTGCTGCCGGCGGTGCTCGCGCTGATCGAAGGGCCCCGCACGGCCGAAAATATCGTGAGCGCCTTCCGCTCGCTCAACCCCAGTTTCGGGCTCCTGCCGCAGAACGTCTCGCCGCTCGCGATCTCGCTGCTCAATACCCGCAATCCGATCACGGGCGGCTACATCATCCCAGCCCCCACCGGGCCGATCGTCGGCAATGACCGCGTTGTCAGCATCGGGACGTTCACCAACGCCGGTGGAGATCCGATGCGGGAGCTGCGCCAAATCGTACCGGCAGAGTTCCAGCAGAAGCAGGCGTCTCTCCGCTTCGACACCAGGATCACCGGCGCCAACCGTCTGCAGGCCTCGTACTTCGGATCGGACTTCCCCAGCCTCGATCCGTTTCCGGATCCGTCGACACTCGCGTCCCCGTTCCAGATCCGCAAGAGCAATCGTGGGCAGGTCGCCGCCATCGGCAACACGCACGTTTTCGGCAGCGGCCTGCTGAACGACGCCCGGGTGGGCTACTTCACCCTCCGGAACACCCGCGAGCAGACCGACGACATCGCGGCGATCACGAGCGGGCAGTTCGGGATCAACAATCCTTCGCTGCTGTTCGACCGTTCAGCCGCGACGCTGCGCCTGCCGCATTTCGTCGATCGGGGGATCACGTGGTCTTTTGGCGGCCCGAATGATTCGTTCAACCGGCGCGAACAGCAGACGATCCATGTCGCCGACGCGCTCAGCTGGACACGTAGGGGGCACAGCATCCGCCTGGGGGGCGACTACAAGCTCCACAACGTGAAGACGAACCTGCCGGAGGAACAGGGGGGCGAGTTCTAGAAGATCGAGCACTTCCAGCAATTCCTGCTCGGCTTCACGAGCGAGGCCGACACCCAGTTCGGTTTCACCGACAAGGATTTTCTGATGCAGGACGCGTCCCTCTTCCTGACCGACGACTGGCGGGTCGGCGACCGCCTGTCGGCCACGCTCGGCGTCCGTTGGGACTGGTTCGGATGGCCGTACGAACGCAACGGCTACTTCGGCAACTTCGATCCGGGCATGGTCACGGATCCGTCCAACCCGTTGAACGCCATCATTGTGCCGTCGAACATTCAGCAGACA
Source organism: Acidobacteriota bacterium (assembly GCA_013694845.1). GTDB lineage: Bacteria > Acidobacteriota > Vicinamibacteria > Vicinamibacterales > 2-12-FULL-66-21 > JACDCA01. The sequence continues at coordinate 16,338 of JACDBQ010000577.1, read as the reverse complement.
CCGTTTTCACAAGTCAACGCGGGCATTGCGGCAGTAACGAAGGTGAACACGAAGCACACCCTGAGCGGGCAGGACCTGAACAACTTTGCGCCGCGCCTCGGCTTCGCATACAGCATGACGCCGAAGCATGTCGTGCGTGGGGGCTACGGTCTCTTCTACGACCGGCCGTCCGCGGCCTTCATGAACACGGTGTTCTCCAACTATCCGATCCTCCGCGAGATCGAGATCACCGTGCCGAGCCGGGTGGTGCCGATGACCGATGCCTGGGCAACGAATGTCATCAACGGGCAGCCCATCGCCTTCGACGCATTCTTCCCCTTCCGCCTCGTGTACAGTGGCGGTACGACAGGCAGCTACACCGTTCGGGACGGCACCGGAGTGCTGGGTGTCAACGACGGCACCGGGAACATCGCCGAAACGCTCGAGTTCCGGGCGATCGACCGCAACCTCGAAACCCCCTTCTACCAGCAGTGGAACATGGGCTGGCAGTGGGAGCTGATCCCCGACATGGCGCTGGAGGTCCGCTATAACGGCAGCCGTGGACACAATCTGCTGCTGGCCACGGCCCTCAACGAGCCCTGGGATCTGAATGATCCGAACACACCGCCGGAGATCCTGCAGCGGATCACCACAGCGTATCGGGCGAGCGGCGGCGGTGCGACCCCGCAGGATCCACAGGCGATCGGCTACGGGCTCGGCGGCAACAACAACGTCGGGCCGAACGGTGCGGTCATCCCGACCGAGGTCCGGACGCTGTACTACGGGTTCAACGACGCCGAAGCGCTCTACCTGCAGTCCCGTGGCCGCTCGACCTACCACGCACTGCAGACCAGCCTGACGAAGCGTTTCTCGAAGGGCCACCAGTTCCACGCGGCGTACACCTATTCGGTGACCAAGGATCTGATGTCTGCAGACCCCGGCAGCACCGCAGGTGGCGGCCGGCCCGATACCCCCAATACTGGCTTCTCGGTCGAGAACGACTCCCGCGACGTGGAGTCGAACTGGGCCCGGGCCGACTTCGACCGGCCCCATCGTTTCAGCCTCAGCGCGGTGTGGGCGCTGCCGCTGGGTTCGAAGGCCCTCCTTCGGGACTGGAAGGTTGCCACCTTCATGCAGTTCCAGTCCGGCCGGCCATTCAGCGTCTTCCGGCCGGAACAGGGTCTGCTCCGTCTCGGGTTCCAGCGCCTCGACTTCGCGCCCGGTGCCGATGCCAACAGCGTCGCGCAACAGGCGGCGAACCCTGAGGAGGGATGGTTCGACACCACCCAGTTGCGTGCCGCAACTGCGGCTGGCAACACCCCTCGGAACTTCCTGCGTGGGCCGCCCCAGAAGCGGGTCGACCTCAACCTCACTCGGAGCATCAGCCTCGGAAAACTGCGGGCGGAACTTCGGTGGGAAGTCTTCAACGTGTTCAACACGGTGAACTTCGGCCTGCCGGAGAACAACTTCGACAGCATCGACTTCGGCACGATCACGTCCACGGTCGGTGGGCCACGCGTCTCGCAATTCGGCGTCCGCATCAACTTCTGATCGGTCGCGCTGGAGGCAACCGCGGATCGAAGCTGGGGGGAGGCCTGGAGGACCGGGGAAGAGTGTGGCTCCGGATCTCCCGGCGTCCACGCGCACGAACCATCCGCGTGACGATCGTGTAACGTTACGTTTGTAACGTTGCGCGCAATGTCACGACGAATCGCCGGCTTCCTTCTCTTGCTCGGGTGGACGGTTCCGGTCATCGCACAAAGCCCGGCCCGGCCCTCGCCACCCCAGATCACGGTCGATGCCTCCCGAGGCGGGATCACGATCTCGTCGGGCGTCAACAGCCTACGATCGGTGCACGCATGCAGGTCCGATGGACGCTCGAGGATCGTGACCAGGCGGATGCAGACACGATCGGTTCGGGAATGGGGCGCAACGACGGCGCCATCAGCCAGTTCGATGTCCCACGGATGCGGGTAACCTTCAGCGGCGGTGCGTTCCGCCCGTGGCTGAAGTATCAATTTCAGTTCGACTTCTCCCGGACGAACGGTGAATCGTCCAGCAAGATCAAGGACGCGGTAATCGAGGTGCGCCCGGTCGGCCGCCCCTACCGGATCGCGGTCGGCCAGTTCAAGGCTCCGTTCGGCCTGCAGCAGCTCACCTCCTCCGGTCGCCTGCAATTCGTGGATCGCGCGATTACCGACAGCAAGTTCACGCCGAGCCGCGAGATGGGCGTGATGGTCAGCAGCACCGCGGCAGGCCGCCGGGCCGGCTACGACGGCGGGGTCTTCAACGGCTCGGGTGAGTCTGTGCGGCAGAACAACCAGGCCCTACTCTGGGTGGGGCGGATCTACGTGCAGCCTTTCGGGCCATACCCGCTGTCTGAAGGCAGCAGTGATGCGGGTGACAGAACGGTGATGCACCTGGGGATTGGTGCCCGGAGGGGCAAGCAGATCCGCGGCCGTACCCCGGCGGGAGTTGTCGAAGCGGCGGACAACCAGACCGCCGCGAACGTCGAGCTCGCGTTCAAGTCGCGGCGCCTGTACTCGACGGCCGAGTATTTCTGGATGCGCGATCAGCAGGCGAATCCGATGCCGGCGCGCGACATCGACTCCCATGGTTTCCACGCCCTGGCCGGCGTCATGCTCGTGCCGAGCCGGATCGAGCTCGGGATGTTATACGCGCGCATCGCACCCGACACCGCCGGAGCCAACGCGGACCTCACCGAGGCTCGTGGCGTGATCGGCTACTACTGGCAGGCCCACGGGTTGAAATTGCAGGCCGATGCGGGACAACTCGGCTACGGAGGGAACTTCTCCACGCTGTCGGCCCGTGCCCGTCAGGGGCTGCCTCCGCTCGGACTCAGGCTGGTGTCCGGCCAGCATCTGCGCGACACGCAGCTTCGCGTCCAGTTCCAGATCGCCTTCTGAACCCGGCTGGTTTACGCCGAATTTACACGCGGGAAACTGGCGCGAAACTCCGACGGGGTACGGTCGAGGCATGGTCTTCAGATGTCGACACGCACTTGTGACGGTCGCTTTCACCGTTGCCATCCTCGGCCTGGCAGCTTGTGGCAGCGGTGACGCTCCCGCCACTTCTTCGGGCCAGGTAATCACCGCCGACGGTTCGAGCACGGTGTTTCCCGTGACCGAAGCGGTCGCCGAAGAGTTCCAGAAGGCCCATCCCGGCGCACGTGTCACGGTCGGATCGTCGGGCACCGGCGGTGGCTTCCAGAAGTTCTGCCGCAGCGAAACCGACATCTCAAACGCCTCACGCCCGATCAAAGCGACCGAGCTCGAGAGCTGCGCGAAAGCGGGAATCGATTTCATCGAGTTGCCCGTTGCCTACGATGGTCTGGCCATCGTGGTCCACCCGAAGAACACGTGGGTCACCTCGATGACCGTCGCGGAGCTCAAGCGGTTGTGGGAACCGGCGGCGCAAGGCCAGATCACGCGCTGGAGCCAGATCCGCGCGGGCTGGCCCGACCAGGAGATCCATCTCTTCGGGGCAGGCGTCGACTCGGGCACGTTCGATTATTTCACCGAGGCGATCGTCGGCAAGGAAGCGCAGAGCCGCGGGGACTACACCTCCAGCGAGGATGACAACGTCATCGTCCAGGGTGTGAGCGGTGATCAGTATGCGCTGGGGTACTTCGGCTACGCCTACTACGAGCAGAACCAGGACAAACTGAAGCGCGTGGCAGTCGATGACGAGGACCCGGGCAACGGCGCGGGGCCGATCGCGCCCACTCCGGAGACGGTCAGCGGCGGCACCTACCGTCCGCTCTCGCGGCCGATCTTCATTTACGCCAAGGTGACGGCGCTGGAGCGGCCCGAGGTGCTCAACTTCGTGGAGTTCTACCTGTCGAAGGGCGCGGCGCTGGTCCGGGAAGTCGGCTACATCCCCATGACCGAGCGCGAGCAGGAGCTCGTTCGCAGCCGGTTCACCGCCCGCAGAACCGGGACGATGTTCACGGGGACCGACAGCCACAGTCAGATCACCCTCGAGCAACGCCTCGGCAAGTAACCCGGCTCGCGCATGAACGCCCGATCCCGCACGATCTTCGAGTTCATCGTTGAACGCGCGCTGTTTCTCTGCGCCGCCGGGTCGATCCTCGTCACCGCGGGCATCATTTTGGTGCTCGTCTGGGAATCGGCGGCGTTCCTGCGCGACGTGCCGCTCTCGGAGTTCCTGTTCGGCACCGTCTGGACGCCACTGTTCTACGACAAGCATTTCGGCGTGCTACCACTCGTAGCCGGCACGCTGCTGGCGTCCGCGATCGCCATGGTCGTGGCCCTCCCGGCCGGCCTTCTGATCGCGATCTACCTGAGCGAGTACGCGCCGTCGACCCTGCGGCGCGTCGTGCGTCCGGTCCTCGAAGTCCTCGCGGGAGTGCCGACGGTCGTCTACGGCTATTTCGCTCTCCAGTTCGTGACGCCGCTGCTCCAGTCGTTCGTGCCCGGGCTCGCCGGGTTCAACGCGCTCAGCCCCGGCATCGTCATGGGGATCATGATCCTCCCGCTGGTGTCCTCGCTCTCGGAGGACGCGTTGCGCAGTGTCCCGAACGGTCTGCGCGAGGGAGCTTATGCCCTCGGGGCGACGCGCCTGCAGACGTCGCTGCGGGTGGTCGTGCCGGCGGCGTTCTCCGGCATCTCGGCGGCCACCGTTCTCGCCGCATCGAGGGCCATCGGCGAGACGATGATCGTGGCCATCGCCGCGGGGCAGCAACCACGACTGACGCTGGATCCGCGCGTACCGGTCGAGACCATGACGGCGTACATCGTCCAGGTCAGCCTGGGTGACACACCGGCGGGAACCCTCGAGTACCGCACCATCTTCGCGGTCGGCATGCTGCTCTTTCTGAGCACCTTCATTCTGAATCTGATCTCGAACTGGCTGCGCGAGCGATTTCGGGAGGAGTACGCATGAACCCGATTCCCGATCCCGACCTGTCGACGCCACTGCTGAAACGGATCGGCGACCGATTGCTGGCGTCGTTCGGCTTGCTGGTGACGCTCCTTGCGCTGGTGGCGCTCGGCGCCCTGATCTACGACGTGGCGCGGGACGGCGCCGGCCGGTTGTCGTGGCAATTTCTCACCAGCTATCCGTCGCGGCGGGCGGCCGACGCCGGGATCCTGCCGGCCCTCGCCGGCAGCCTGTTCGTGATCTCCCTGACCGCGCTCATTGCGGTGCCGCTCGGCGTGAGCGCCGCCATCCATCTGGAGGAATATGGCGGCCGCGGCCGGTTGTCGCGGCTGATCGAAATCAACATCTCGAATCTCGCGGGTGTGCCGTCGATCATCTACGGCCTGCTCGGCCTGGGATTGTTCGTGCGGATCATGGGCATGGAGCGCAGCGTCCTCGCCGGGGCCTCGACGCTCGCGTTGCTGGCGCTCCCGGTCATCATCCTGGCGACTCGGGAAGCGCTGCGCGCGGTGCCCAAGACCCTGCGGGAGGCATCCTACGCGCTCGGGGCCACGCGGTGGCAGACGATCTGGCACCAGGTGCTCCCGGCGGCGTTTCCCGGAATCCTCACCGGGCTCATCCTGGCGCTGTCGCGCGCGGTCGGCGAGACGGCGCCGCTGATCACCATTGGCGCACTCACCTACGTCCCGTTCGTCCCGACCGACGTGTGGTCGCCGTTCACCGTTCTGCCAATCCAGATCTTCAACTGGGTCTCACGTCCGCAGGCGTCGTTCGGGGAGAACGCGGCTGCCGGCATCGTCGTGCTGCTTGGCTTCCTGCTGGCGATGAATGCGGTCGCGATCGTGCTGCGCGATCGTTTTCATCGGCGCGCGGGCTAGGACGGCAGGTCATCTGGGCTGCCGCCGCCCGCATTTCACGGGCGCACGGTCTGCCGGGACGACCCCGGGGCGAGGGTTTACGCCCGTTCCCGCGCGAGACTTCGCGCGAGCAGCGCTTCGACCTGCCCTCGAATTTCATCCCGGATTACGCGCACCCGCGCCATCGGCTGGCCTTGCGGATCGTCCAGCGGCCAGTCTTCGACCTGCAGCCCAGGCACGTACGGACAGGCGTCCCCACAGCCCATCGTCACCAGCAAGTCGGCCTGTGCGGCCAGTTCCGCGGTGAGTTTCTGCGGCCTCGCGGATGAAAGATCGATCCCGACCTCTTTCATCACGTCGAGCACCTCGGGATGCACCCGATCCGCCGGTGAGGTGCCCGCGGATACGGCGCGCGCTCGAACCGTGGGCTCGATCCGCGCACCCTGCGGCTCCGCCTGCAGCGCTTGAATGTTCGCCAGGTGATTGACGTCCGCCAGGTGATTGAACCAGGCCGCGGCCATCTGCGACCGTCCGGCGTTGTGCACGCAGGCGAACACCACGCGCTTCACGGCGGCCTCAGGCGCAGCAGCCCGGGCCACAGCACGGCTCTTTCTTCGCCGATACATCGTCGGCTTTGTGTGCACGAATGAAGGCGCTGGCGATCTTGCCTTCCACCTGCGCGGCGACGACGGCCTCGTCGAGGCCAGCGTCGGCAAGGAACTGGTTCGCGTCCTCCACGTTGTAGACCCGCCATGCGTCCACCTCGATGGAGTCGAAGCCGGCCTCATCGAGAAGGCGCGTGTACTCGTCCTCGTGGAGCGCACCGGCCACGCACCCGACCCACAGCTCCATGCTCTTTCGAACGGCCTCCGGCATATCGCCGCGCACGACCACGTCCGAGACGGCGAATCGACCCCCGGGCTTCAGGACGCGGAACGCCTCACGCAGCACCCGCCCCTTGTCGGCGGACAGATTGATCACGCAATTGGAGATGATGACATCCACGGAGTTGTCCGGCAGCGGGATGTGCTCGATCTCCCCCTTCAGAAACTCGACATTGGTTGCGCCAGCCTTCCGCTGGTTCTCACGGGCGAGCGCCAGCATCTGCTCGGTCATGTCGAGGCCGTACACTTTGCCGCTCGGGCCTACCCGGCGGGCCGAAAGCAGCACGTCGATCCCTCCGCCCGAGCCGAGGTCGAGCACGGTATCTCCCTCCCTGAGCTCGATGAGAGCGGTCGGATTGCCGCAACCGAGGGATGCGCCGACCGCGGCATCGGGCAGGCCCGTCGTTTCGGCGTCTCCATAGAGGTTCGAGGTGATCGGATCCCCACAGCCGCACGACGTGCCGCAGCAGCTGCCTTTGGCCTCGCCCGATTGTACGCGGGCAGCGGCCTCCCCGTACTTCCGCTGAATGGACTCTTTCAGACTTTGTTCGCTCATCGCTGCCTCCCGATATTCATATTCGCTCATGCGAATATATGGCATGTTATATTTGTCAAGACGAATATTCTATGGTCAACGACAAACGGCTGCGGGCACTGGAAACCCTGTTCAAGGCGCTGGCGGACGATACGCGGCTGCGAATCCTCGCGCTGCTCCAGACGGGCGAGATCTGCGTCTGCGACATCCATGGCAGCCTGGATCTTCCCCAGCCCGCGGTCTCACGCCATCTCGCCTATCTGCGCAAGGCCGGTCTGGTGCTGGGGCGCAAGGACGGTCTCTGGGTACATTACCGGCTCGCCCCGTTGCCGGATCCCGTCATGCAGACCGTCGTCGAAGCCGTCAACCACGCGCTCGGCCACCTCGATGCGGGCGAAAAAGATCGCCGCCGGCTCTTGAAGATGGCCGTCGTCGCACCACCCCTCCCCCGACCCCAGACCCGCTGCTGCTGAGAGCGTCTGGCCCGTCGCACATCGCACATCGCACGTCGCACGTCGCACGTCGCACGTCGCACGTCGCACGTCGCACGTCGCACGTGAAGGCGTTAACCCACAATTAACCTGCGCGTCACCACGACGAAACGCCGATCTCATAGTCTTGACGGCGATGAGTCGGGTGCCCCGGGTCCTGGTGGTTGAAGACGAGCAGGATATCGCTGCTCTGATCAAGCACGCGCTCGAACGCTCCGGCGACGCCGAGGTCGACGTCGTGGGCAGCGGGGATACCGCACTTCGAGCGGTTGCGGACCACGCACCCGATCTCGTCATTCTCGACATCAATCTGCCGGTGATGAGCGGGGCGGAGGTGTGTCGCGTGATGCGGGCCAGGCCGGAGACCGCCCAGACGCCGATCATCATGCTCACCGCGCGCACCAGCGAATCCGATCGCGTGGCCGGGCTGGACCTGGGCGCGGACGACTATGTCACCAAGCCGTTCAGCCTGCGCGAACTGTCGGCGCGGGTGCGGGCCGTGCTGCGCAGACGCAACGGCCAGTTGATCGTGCCCACGGCGACCTACGACGGCAAACATCTGCGCGCCGACTTCGACGCGGTCGCCATCTCGGTCGACAACGAGCCGATTCGACTGACCCGCCGCGAATTCGAATTGTTGAAGTTTCTGGTCGAGAACCGGAATCGCGTGCTCTCACGCGATCGGCTGCTCGAACGGGTCTGGGGCTACGAGCGCTTCATCGAGACCCGCTCGGTCGACGTGCACGTCGGACGGCTCCGGTCGAAGCTGGGCCCGGCGGGCTTACAGATCGAGACCGTGGTCGGGCTCGGCTACAGATTCGTCGACTGAACGCTTCCGACGCTGTCCGACGCCAGTCGCCAACCCCGGGCTTGGAGCTCGCCCACCTCGCGTTCAATGGAGCTCAGCGCGCGCTCGACCCGGTGCCAGTCGGTATAGCGGGCGCGCCGGATGACGTGACTATCCTCCTCGACCCGCAGCTCCCATCCCGTCTCGGGCTCCGCGCTGACCACGAAATAACGTGTATGACCGGCTTGTGTCAGTGTCTTGGCAAACATCAATTCGTCCTGAATGACTGGAGGAGCCTAGTTGTATCGCAGCCGGCCCGATCCGCGTGTAAACACTACGTAACATTCACCCGCCGGCAATAAAATACCGACATGCAGGACGTTCTGACCCTGATTCTGGGCGGCGGACGAGGCTCCAGGCTCTTTCCGCTCACCCACATGCGTTCGAAACCCGCGGTGCCGATCGGCGGCAAGTATCGGTTGATCGATATTCCGATCAGCAACTGTCTGCACGCGGACCTCAAACGGATCTTCGTGCTCACGCAGTTCAACTCGGCGTCGCTCAACCGGCATATCGCCCAGACCTACCGCCTCGACGTCTTCTCGGACGGCTTCGTCGAGGTGCTTGCCGCCGAGCAGACCCCCGGGAGCTCCGACTGGTTTCAAGGCACGGCGGACGCCGTTCGCCAGGCGGCCCGGCATTTCACCGGTTACGACGCCGACCATTACCTGATCCTGGCGGGTGATCACCTCTACCGGATGGACTTCTGCGACATGATCGAGTCGCACATCGAGTCGCGGGCCGACATCACCATCGCGGCCCAGCCCGTCACGCCGGGCGATGCGACCCAGCTGGGAATTTTTCGCTTCGGCGGCGACGGCCAGATCATCGGGTTCGAAGAGAAGCCGAAGGCGTCCCGCCTGACCGAAATGCGGACCAGCGTCCCCGCGGGGTCGACTGCGGGCGGCGTGTCGGCCGAGAAACCCTTCGTGGCGTCGATGGGGATCTACGTCTTCTCGCGCGAGGTGCTGCTCGAGATCCTCCAGCAGCCCGGAATCGATTTCGGGAAGGAGATCATTCCGAAGTCATTGGCCAATCAGCGGGTGCACCCGTACATCTACCGGGGGTACTGGGCCGACGTCGGAACGATCGATGCCTTCTACCAGGCGAACATCCAGTTGACACAGCGCACGGCGCCGTTCAACTTCTTCCATCCACGCTTCCCCATTTATACGCACCCGCGGTTCCTGCCGGGCACCCGGGTGCACGGCTGTCGGATCGATGGGTCGATCGTCGCGGAGGGCTGCCTGCTCGACGAGTGTGACGTCAGTGACTCGGTCGTCGGCATCCGCACGCACATCGACCGCGGATCGAAAGTGACGCGATCGGTGCTGCTCGGTGCCGACTCTTACGAAGAGGAGCTCGCGGCAGGCAACGTGCCGCTCGGCGTCGGCCGCAACGTCGTGCTCGACCGCGTGATCGTCGACAAGAACGCGCGGATCGCCGACGGGGTGCGCCTGGTCAACGCGCAGAACGTGCAGGAGGCCGACGGCGACGGCTACTACATCCGCAACGGGATCATCATCGTGCCGAAGGGGGGCGAGGTAAAGGCGGGCACCAGCATTTGAAGCTGTCGCAGGGCAGTCATGCGGCGTTCACACGGTCCGTCCCGGGTGGCCTCCGTTCCGCCCCAGATTCGGTTCCAACCATCACATCGTCCAAACCTTCCTCGACACCGTCCGTCTAATCCTTCCAAGTTGCCGGTTGGAGGCTGGCGACTGTTGCCGGGGGCCTACTCACCCCGCCCCGGCGATCACCAAAGGATGAGCGCGTTGCGGCCCTTCCACGGAGGGTCCCATGTTGTACCGCGTTCCGCTAGCCGCACTGTGTCTGACGGCCGCTCTCTGCGCCACGGCCGTAGGCGCTGCATCCGCAGGCCCGCTCGTGCGCGCCAGTCATGATCCGCTCGGTTCGCACGTCCGCGGCGCGACGCCGGCGATGAACGCGCTCATCGCCCGGGGGGCGAGCCGCTCCGCCAGCTTCAGGAAGTTGATCGAAGCGCTGAATGCGTCGGATGTCGTCGTCTACATCGAAGCGTCCAAGAGTATGCCGGCAGGCCTCGATGGCCGGCTCACGTTCATGACGGCGGCGGGAGGCGTCCGGTATCTGCACGTGCAGGTCGTGAGCAGTCTCGGCTTCGAAGAACTGGTGTCGGTCGCCGGTCACGAATTGCAGCATGCGCTGGAAGTCGCCGCGCACCCCAAGGTTCGCGACGCGGCCAGCCTTGCTACCCTGTATGAACTGATCGGCATCCCCGGCCCGGTGCAGAACCGTTATGACACCGTCGCCGCGCGCATCATGGGCAAACGGGTCCGAGCCGAACTGAGCTGACTGCCTGACCGCCGGGTGCGGAGCCGATCGGACAGGCAGCGTGCTATGCGAGATTCCGGAGCATCTTCGGGGTCACGAACCAGCGGAGCTGACCGGAGCCCTTGGGCGGGAAGACTTCGAAGTCGATCCGGCAGATCGCACCTTTCTTGAACTCGAGCGGTGCCCGCGAGCCGATCAGCCGGGCGGCGAGCTCGCCGATGTTCGGCTCGTGGCCAACTAACGCGATCCGCCCTTTCCGCATGTGCTTGCCGAGCTCCTGCATCACACCGCTGGCCGAGCCGGCCGGAGCGAGGGCGTCGCTGCTCGAGAGAGACGGTTTCGATTTCAGGTGCTCCACGAACACGTCAGCCGTCTGTTTCGTCCGGACCAGTGGACTGGTGATGATGTGATCGAATCCGATACCCAGACCGTCGAGCGCTTTCGCCTCTTTCCGGAGCTGCGATATCCCTTCGCTCGTCAACGGGCGTTTGGAGTCGTCCGGATATTCGTCGCCGCGTTCCGCCGCCACACCATGGCGAATGAGATAAAGCTCGAGCGTCGCCATGATTAACGCCGCGCTCCGGCGGCCGCCGGCGTGGCCCTGGCCGCGAGCGCCATCTTCAAGGGGCGACGACCGCGGGGTTTCTGCATGTCCGGCACGAGCCTGGTGCGGATCACATCGCATGCCTCACGCAAGGCGCCGGCAGACATCAGATACCGGCCGTGGAGATGCCGGCACTCATCTTCGATGTGTCGAGCCAGTGACTCCAACGCCTCGTGCATCCCCGGGCGTTCCGCGCCAGCGCCGGCCTGGACCGCCGCGACATGCGTTTGCAGAACCTGCAGATCGTGGAGCCGTCCCAGAACGTCCTGCGCGCGTTTGATCGGGCGAAGCAGCGGCGCTGCACCCGGGATGCCGCCGTCGGCCGCCAGTTCCAATCCGTACCGCAGCTTCTTTGCCGCAATCCGCACCGCGTGGAGCCACTCGGCCGCATACATCTGGCCCGCTTCATCGATCGCCGCGCTCAGGTGCTTGGCGCGACGCAACAGGCGCCCCGACAGAACCCCGCGCCACTCCTCCACTTCTGATCGGTCCAGTGCGTCAGCCACCGAGGCGAGTCTGCGGTCGAGCTTGGACACGTTGACCGAATCCAATCGCTTCAGCATCCGGGCGCGCCGCTCATCCCGTTCGGCGACAACCCGGGCGCGCACCTCTTCGAGGGCAGTGCGCGCGTGTGCGCCAGACTGGGTCAGGTCTCCCAGCAGGTGCAGCGTGACGTCGAGCTCCCGGACGGCGCCAAGCGCCCGGGTCAGCTGTCTGATCTTGCGCGCCGCCTTGCCCCCTCTACTGTGTTTGACGCCGGCGGTCAAAACCGGCACGGCCTCCCGCAAACGCCTGGTGGCCACCCGGGCCTGGTGAACGGCGTGGTCGTCGCCGCCAGCCGCGGCGGGCAGGTGCCGTTTCAACTCGCGGGCGCGACGTTGCAGTAACTGAGTCGTTACACGAGACCTCGGATTGTTCATGGTAGGATCACGCCGGCCGTCGATACGCTGCAAAGCTGAGTCAGTCAGTATAATACCGCTCTGCAACGAAGCAAGACCCGGACCCGTTGAGCTTCCCTCCTGATGCGCATTGCCGCCATAGACATCGGCACCAACTCCATTCACATGATAGTCGTTCAGGTTCGCCCCGACCTGTCCTTCGAAGTTGTTGATAGAGAGAAAGATATGGTCCGCCTCGGGGCAGGCGGCCTCGACGGTCGCAGCCTCACACCCACCGCGATCGCTGCCGGCATCCAGACGATGGCGAAATTCCGTCGGCTGGCGGATTCCCACAAGGTTGATGAAATCGTCGCGGCGGCAACCAGCGCGACCCGCGAGGCGGACAATGGTGGGGATTTCATTGCTGAGGTCGACCGGCAAACCGGTATTCGGATCAGGGTGATCAGCGGCACCGAAGAAGCCCGGCTGATTCACCTGGCCGCCGGATACGGGGTGAACGTCGGTGGCAGCACCGCGGTGGTGATCGACATCGGCGGAGGCAGTGTCGAGGTGACTCTCGGGACGGCGACCCAGCTCACCCTCGGCAAGAGCTTCAAGGTGGGCGTCATCCGGCTCACTGAACGCTTCGTCAAGAGCGACCCGCTGGGAGGGCGCGACGAGCGACGCCTGGTGAAGCACCTTGGCCGTGAGATGGCATCCTACCTGGACCAGATCGTCGCCCGGCGCTTCGAGCGCGTCATCGGAACATCCGGCACCATCCTGAGTCTTGGCGCGGTTGCGGCGGCCGAGCGCGAAGGCGCGCCGGCAGATCTGCGCAACTTGCGGGTCAGCACCAAAGCGCTGCATCGGCTACGAAAGCAACTCGTGGCCGCGGACATCGAGGAGCGGCTCGCTATGCCGGGTCTGGATCCGCGACGCGCCGACTTGAGCGTCGCCGGATCGGTGCTGCTCGACACGATTCTGAGGCGCCTTGGCGCCGAGGAGCTGACCCTGTGCGATCTGGCACTCCGCGAAGGGCTGGTTCTGGACTACATCCTCCGGAACAGTGCGCGGATCCGCAAGGTCGAGCGCTACCCTGACGTCCGCCGCCGCAGCGTCATCGAGCTCGGCGAACGATGCGGTTACTGGTCGGAGCATGCCCAGCAGGTGGCCCGGCTCGCCCTCAGCATCTTCGACCAGACGCGGAGCGTGCACGGGCTGAGCGACCGCGAACGCGAGTGGCTCGAATATGGCGCGCTGCTTCACGACGTCGGGGTCCACATCAGTTACGAACGCCATCACCGCCACTCGTACTACCTGATCAAGAACGGCGACCTCCGCGGCTTCGACCCGCAGGAGGTCGAAGTCATGGCGCTGCTGGCGCGGTATCACCGGCAAGCCACGCCCAAAAAAGGGCATGACGGCTACGCGGACCTGCCCGGCCCGCTGCGCCAGACGGTGCGCGCCCTCGCAGCAATGGTCCGGCTCGCGGAAGGCCTCGATCGAAGTCACGCGCAGGTTCTGACGGGGATCGACCTCTATCCGCGTGACGACGACTACCTCGCGCGCCTGCGCGCGACCGGTGATGCGGAGCTCGAGCTCTGGGCCGCTCATCGCCACGCCGCACCGCTCGAGGACGTTCTGGAAAAACCGGTCCGCTTCGAAGTGGCCGGCAGCGACTACAAGGATCATCAACCGCATGCTGAACAACCTGACCACGCCGCACGTGTACCCGGGAAAGCTGTTCGTGGTGGAAGGGATCGACGGGTCGGGAAAAACAACCCAGCTCGCGCTGCTCGCGAAATGGCTTAGTGCCGCGGGGCACCCGGTATTCGTCACCGAATGGAATTCATCGGCGCTGGTGAAAGCGGCAACCAAGACGGGCAAGAAGAAGAATGCCCTGACGCCGATGACCTTCAGCCTGCTGCATGCCACTGATTTCGCCGACCGGCTCCTGTACAACATCATTCCGCCGCTGAAGGCGGGGATGATCGTGCTGGCCGACCGCTACGCCTACACGGCCTTCTCGCGAGACACCGCGCGGGGCGTCGATCGCAAGTGGGTCCGGGAGCTGTACAACTTCGCGGTCAAGCCCGACATGGCGGTCTACTTCCGGGTACCGATCGAAGTGTCCGCCGAGCGATTGCTCGCCCGCCGGGTCAAGCTGAAGTTCTACGAAGCCGGCATGGACATGGGCTGGAGCAGCAACGTGGTCGAGAGCTTCAAGATGTTTCAGGGCAGGGTGCTCGACGAATACGACCGGCTGGTCGACGAATTCGGCCTGAGCGTGGTCAACGCGACCGGCAGTATCACGGATCAACAGCGAACGTTCCGCAAGCTCGTGTCGCAGCACCTGGAGATCGATGATGACAACGAATCCACTGTCGACGATCTCGCCTGAGGGCGGGGTCGACGGCGGCGCGCGACCGGGAAGCTATTACGGCAACCCCATTCCGTACCTGCCGCTCGACAACTATCCCGGCAAGATCATTGCGCTCGAGGGGACGGACGGCGTCGGCCGTTCGACCCAGACCCGGCTGCTCAAGGAATGGCTGGAGGTACAGGGCTACGGCGTCGTCGAAACCGGCTGGACCCGCTCGGAGCTGATGCAGCCGACGATCGAGCTCGCCAAGGCGAGCAACACGCTGAACAAGCTGACGTTCCAGCTGCTGTATGCCACGGACTTCGCGGATCGGCTCGAAAAGGAGATCATTCCGGCGCTCAAGGCGGGATTCGTGGTGCTGTCGGACCGCTACATCTACACCGCGATGGCACGGGCCGGCGTCCGCGGCGTCGACAAGACCTGGATCCGGAACCTGTACGGCTTCGCCATCGTCCCGCACCTGGTGTTCTACCTGCGGATCGACGAGAAAACGTTGATCCGCCGGGTCCTGCAGTCACGAGGCATGGACTACTGGGAATCCGGCATGGACATGAAGCTGGGGGACGACATCTACGAAAGCTTCCGCGCCTATCAG
The DNA here is from genome assembly GCA_013694845.1 of Acidobacteriota bacterium. Taxonomy (GTDB): domain Bacteria; phylum Acidobacteriota; class Vicinamibacteria; order Vicinamibacterales; family 2-12-FULL-66-21; genus JACDCA01. The sequence continues at coordinate 1,052 of JACDBQ010000577.1, read as the reverse complement.
CGCTCGCTGCTCAAGGAATACGCGTCGATGGCCGATGAGTACAATTTCCGCGTCCTCGATGCCCGCCGGAAGATCGAGGTCATCCAGGATGAGCTCCGACGGCAGGTCGGGGCGTTCCTGGCCGAAGGCGATTCCGAACGGGCCGAGGCCGCGCCGGCCGTTACACCGATTTAACACGTCTGAAATTACCGCGAAATCGCCGGCCGGGTACTCTGAACGTGCCTTCATGAGTGCCATCACCCAGCGCACGCAGTTCAATGTGACGCCCCGGCCCGCTCAGCCCGCGGGCCCCGCGCGACCCGACGTCATCGACGTTCAGAAGCTGGACTTCTATTACGGCGCGACGCGGGCGCTGGAGTCGATCACGATCGGGGTCCGGCCGAATGTCGTGACCGCCTTCATCGGTCCGTCGGGATGTGGTAAGAGCACGTTTCTTCGCACGCTGAACCGGATGAACGACATCATCCCGGGGACGCGCGTCGAAGGCCAGGTCGTGATCGACGGCAGCGATGTCTACGCGGCCAAGACCGACGTCGTGGCGCTTCGGCGTCGCGTAGGCATGGTCTTTCAGAAGTCCAACCCGTTCCCGAAGTCGATATTCGAGAACGTCGCCTACGGCTTGCGGATCAACGGCCTGGCCGGCAACCGTTCCGAGCTGCAGGGTCGGGTAGAAGAGAGCCTGCGCCAGGCGGCGATCTGGGATGAGGTGAAGGACCGTCTGCAGGACTCAGCGCTGGCGCTTTCAGGCGGTCAGCAGCAGCGCCTCTGCATTGCCCGGGCGCTGGCGATCAAGCCCGCGATCCTGTTGATGGACGAGCCCGCCTCGGCGCTCGACCCGATTGCCACGCAGCGGATCGAGGAACTGGTCTATCAGCTCAAGTCGGCCTATACGATCGTGATCGTGACCCACAACATGCAGCAGGCGGCGCGCGTGTCGAACACCACGGCGTTCTTCTGGCTGGGACGCCTCATCGAGTGCGACCGGACGGACAAGATCTTCACCGCTCCGTCGGAGAAACTGACGGAAGACTACGTCACCGGGAGGTTCGGTT
>JACDBQ010000571.1 GCA_013694845.1 Acidobacteriota bacterium | reverse complement strand
GGATTACTCCGTCGTACCCCGCAACCGCTCTTTCTGACGATCGTGGAGGTGGAGTTCGCGGACGGCGGACGGGATCGTTATTTTCTCCCGCTGACGATCTGCGCGCATATCGACATACGAGGGCTGCAGGAGCGCGCGGGGCACGCGATCCTCGCCAACATCACGGGCGCCCGCAAGGGGGTGCTCTTCGATGGCTGGCTGGATGATCGCTTTGCGCGGACGCTGCTGGAAGCGCTCGACACGCAAGAGCAGGTCAAGACGCGGACAGGATCGATCCGCGCCCTGCAGACGAGCCGTTTCAGCGCCATCCGCGGAACCGACGCCCTGGTGCCGCAGCGTCTCTCGATCGAACAAAGCAACACGTCACTGGTGTTCGGCGATCGCCTGATCCTCAAGCTGTTCCGGCGGCTGGAGCCGGGCATCAACCCGGACTTCGAGATCGGCCGCTACCTGACGGAGCAGGCGGCGTTCACCCGGGTGCCATCCGTCCTCGGCGCACTGGAACACGCAGGCGTGGCGGAGGAACCCTCGACCCTGGCGATGATGCAGGAGCTGGTGGAGAGCCAGGCCGAGGGGTGGACGCACGCGACCGACGAAGTGCGGCGCTTCTATGATGCCGCCCAGTCACGCAAGGCGCCAGAGGTTGTCCTGCCGTCCTGCGGGTATTCGGCGTTGATCGATACGGAAGCGCCCCCGGTGATCCGGGAGCTGATGGGCGGCTATCTGGTCACCGCGGAGCGCCTGGGACGCCGCACGGGCGAGATGCACCTGGCGCTGGCATCCGACGCGAGCCACCTGGCATTCGCACCGGAGCCGTTCACATCGGATGATCTTGCCGCCATCAGCAACAACGCGGTCGCCGAAGCGCAGCGCGCCTTCGAAATTCTCGAGTCGAAGCCCGGCACGGCGCCTGAGCTCCTCGCGCGCAAGCAGCAGGTGCTCGATCGCCTCCATCACAGACCGGCACTGGAATTCACGGCTTCCAAGATACGGGTGCACGGCGACTACCACCTCGGGCAGGTGCTGTGGGCCGAAGGCGACTTCTACATTCTCGATTTCGAAGGCGAGCCGGCGAAACCGCTCGTCGTCCGGCGGGCCAAGCAGTCGCCGCTCAAGGACGTGGCCGGCATGATGCGGTCCTTCAGCTACGCCGCGCACGCGGGGTTGTTCGCCTACACAGCGTCCCGGCCGGATGCCTTCGAGTCGCTGTCGAAGTGGGCGGAAGCCTGGGACACCTGGACGACCGGGGCGTTTCTCCGCGGCTATTTTGCCACTGTCGAACACGCGCTTTTCGTACCCGCCAATCCGGCGCAGCGCGATGAGCTGTTGTGCCTGTTCGTGCTCGAGAAGGCGCTGTACGAGTTGAACTACGAATTGAACAACCGGCCCGAGTGGCTGCGGATCCCGGCGCTGGGCATTCGACGACTGCTCAGTTGACCGCAGCGATGAGCACTCCACGCCCTCGCTACGTCCCGACCTCCACCTATCGACTGCAGGTCCACCGCGACTTCCCGCTCCCGGCCGCGGCTGCTGTCATCCCCTACCTGTCGCGCCTGGCCATCGGCACCTGCTACACGGCCCCCTATTTCACGGCAGTGGCCGGCAGCACTCACGGGTATGACGTCTGCAATCACAACGAGATCAACCCGGAGCTTGGCGGTGAGGCGGGGCATCGCCAGTTCATCGAGGCCCTGAAGCGCGAAGGGCTCGGGCACATTGTCGACTTTGTTCCCAACCACATGGGGATCGGAAGCGGGGGCAACGCGTGGTGGACCGACGTCCTCGAAAATGGCCCGAGCTCACCAAACGCAAAGTTCTTCGACATCGATTGGGCTCCAACGAAGGCGGAGTTGAACGCCAAGCTGCTCCTGCCGATCCTTGGCGATCAATACGGGCACGTGCTTGAACGGGGTGAGCTGCAGCTTGAATTCGGTGAGGGTGCGTTGCTGCTGCGTTACTTCGAGCAGGAGATGCCGATCAATCCACGCCAGGCACCGAGGGTCTACCGGCTGGCAGTGGAGCCACTGGCCGCGGAGCTCGGCGCCGACAACTTGTTTCTCCACGAGTTCCTGAGCATCGCGGCCTCACTCGAAAACATGCCGCCGTATACCGAGCAGGACCCAGCGCGGATCGCCGAGCGGCAGCGGGAGAAGGAGGTCGCCAAGGCCAGGCTCGCGCGGCTGGTCCACGAGTCCGCCGCGGTCGGACGACATATCGAAGAAGCGGTCCGCCTGGTCAATGGTGCGGTGGGAAGCCCTGAATCGTTCGACGCGCTGCACGCCCTGCTCGAGTCGCAGGCCTATCGCCTGTCGTATTGGCGCACCGCCTCGCACGAAATAAATTACCGCCGGTTTTTCGACGTCAACACGCTGGCAGGTCTGCGGGTCGAGGAACCGGACGTCTTCGAGGCCACGCACGCCCTGCTCTCACGCCTGCTGCGCGACGGCAGCGTCCAGGGTGTCCGGGTGGACCATCCCGACGGGCTCTTCGATCCGAAGCGCTACTTCACGATGCTGCAGAATCTCGCCCAGCGGCCGGCTGCGGACGACGGGCCGCCCCTCTACGTCGTCGCGGAAAAAATCCTGTCCGCAGGGGAAACACTGCCGCGGGCGTGGCCGGTGCACGGCACCACCGGCTACGATTTTCTCAATGATCTGAACGGCCTGTTCATCGACGCCGGACAGACGCGGCGCCTGCGCCGCGTGTATACGAAACTGACTGGCGAGAGCGAGCCGTTCGACGACGTGCTGTATGGCGCCAAACAGCTCATCATGGCGACGGCAATGTCGAGCGAACTGAACGTGCTCGCCCAGGTGCTCGATCGGGTCGGGGAGAGCAACAGGAAATCACGTGACTTCACGCTGGAGAGCCTGCGAGACGTCATCCGCGAAGTCGTCGCGTGCTTCCCTGTGTACAGGACCTACGTAAACGAAGACGGCTGGATGCCGTCCGACCGCTCGGTGGTCGAACAGGCGATTTCGACGGCGAGGCGCCGGAACCCGGCGATGGAGTCGTCGCTCTTCGACTTCTTTCGCGAGGTTGTGTTGCCGCGGGATCCTGATGAGACCGCGATGCCGCGGCCGGGTGGCGAGCGGCGAGTAGGCTACCCGCCTGCGGATGCGCGCGAGGCCAAGGAGCGCCTGCGATTCGCGATGAAGCTCCAGCAGTACACCGGACCGGTGCAGGCCAAAGGCCTGGAGGATACTGCCTTCTACCGCTACAACCTTCTGCTATCGGTCAACGAAGTCGGAGGGGACCCTTCGCGGGTGGGCCGATCGGTCGAGGACTTCCACGCGGCGAACATCCACCGCGCCCGCGAGTGGCCCTTCGACATGATCACGACAGCGACCCACGACACCAAGCTTGGTGAGGATGTCCGGGCGCGCATCAACGTGATCTCGGAGTTGCCCGACGAATGGGGCCGGGAGGTTGCGAGATGGATGCGCATCAACCGCCCGCATCGGCAGATCGTGGATGGTGATCCTGCCCCTGACCGCAACGACGAGTACCGCCTCTACCAGGTGCTGCTCGGCGCATGGCCGGCAGGCATCAACCGAGAGACGGCGGAGGCCCCACCGGAGTTCATCGAGCGGATCGGCGCCTACATGCTGAAGGCCGTTCGAGAAGCGAAGGTGCATACCAGCTGGCTGACCACGAATCAGCCGTACGAGAATGCCCTGGGGAGATTCGTCGAGCGAATCCTCGGCCCGGTCGGTGGGCCACGGTTTCTGCCCGGGTTCCGTCAGTTTCAGCAGCGGAACGCGTCGGCTGCGCTCTTCAACTCGCTCTCGCAGGTCACGCTCAAGCTGGGGGCGCCGGGCGTGCCTGATTTCTACCAGGGAAGCGAGCTGTGGGACCTGAGTCTGGTGGACCCTGACAACCGGCGTCCGGTGGACTACGACCTGCGGTCCAGCCTGCTCGAACGAATCGGCCCACCACTTCCGAATTTCGGTGAGCTGCTGGCGAACTGGACCGATGGGCGCATCAAGCTGTTCGTCACGAAAGCGGGCCTCGAGCTGCGTCGCCGGGTTCCCCACGTGTTCGTGGGCGGGGAATATCTGCCCCTGACGGTCGAGTCGAGTGTTCGTGGCGATGCCATCGCCTTCGCCAGAATCGCCGGCGAGACCGCGGTGCTGGTGATGGCACCGAGACTGTGTTCGGGCCTGCTCTCGAACGAGCAGATGCCGCTCGGCGGGGACACCTGGAAGACGTCCCGCGTGATGCTGCCGGGGAACCTGCGCGGCCGGACTTTCCGCGATACGTTCACGGGTGCAGAGATCCGGCCCACCGTCACCGGTGACGACGGCTGGATTTTTCTCGGGCAGGCGTTCGAGAAGCTGCCGGTGGCGATGCTCGAAGCCATCTGAGGCTCGCTTGGTGACCTTGCCACCTTCTCGACTTCCTTGATCCCGTGGTGCTTTTCACTCCAGCTGTTGTTGTAGATGTTGTTTTCGTGGTTGCCTGACTCGGACCAGCCCACCTTGAAGAAGTCGGGATAGACCATCATCGCCGCGGCCGACATGAATCCGCCGCCTGAGTGCCCCCAGATGCCAACCTTGTTCAGATCGATGAACGGATGCCGCGCCACCAGCTGCTCGACGGCGGTCTTCTTGTCGGCCAGGCCGTAGTCCCGCAGGTTGCCGTATACATAGTTGTGATACCACTTCGACCGGGTCGGATGACCGCCGCGGTTGCCGACTTCGACGACAATGAAGCCGAACTGCGCGAGCGCGACGTTGTTGCTGCGCGGGTTGAAGTTCTTGGTGACCCCCTCCTGCTGAGGGCCCGGGTAAACATAGGCGATGATCGGGTACTTCCGAGACGGGTCGAAGTCGAATGGCTTATACATGACGCCGTAAAGATCCGTCACCCCATCGTCCGCCTTCACGGTGAACGGCTCGGCGAACTTGAACCCGGCGTCCATCAGCGGTTTCAGATCCGGCGTTTCGAGCTTCATCAGCACGTTGCCGAGCGTGTCGTACAGCGCCGATTCCGGCGTTCCGTCGATCCGGGTGGTGTGCAACACGGTTCAGCGCGCTCTCTCTCGCCACGGGTCAACACCGTTCAGCAC
>JACDBQ010000570.1 GCA_013694845.1 Acidobacteriota bacterium | reverse complement strand
GGTCTGCGACGTTCAATGACGCGTTCGGCGACTTCGAGGACGAGTTCGAAAAACGCGCAACGTTCGGCGCATCGCTGGCATGGATGGGTGGCGGGATCGCCGGCTTCGAGCTCGACTTCGGCTATTCGCCCAACTTCTTCGAGAACACTGAGGGGGATGGCGATTTTGAATTTGGCGATAACAACGTGACGACCGTCATGGCCAACGTTGTGCTCGGCGCGCCCGTCGGTGGGCAGAGCGGAAGGGGTATCCGTCCGTATGCGTCGGGCGGGATCGGCATCATCCGCAGCCAGATTAGTGCGGGCGACTTCTTCGACGATTTGAGCAGCAATGACCTGGGCTTCAACGTCGGCGGTGGCATCGCCGGGTTCTTCACCGACAACGTCGGGCTTCGCGGTGATATCCGTTACTTCCGCTCGCTGCAGGACAACGAAGCGGACGGCGATTTAGATCTCGCGTTGGGATCGTTCCGCTTCTGGCGCGGGTCGATCGGCGTGACGTTCCGCTTCTAAGCAGTTCCCCGCGGCACGCGGGAGCGTTTCACAGGGCACGAGGTCGAATGACGACGGCCAACGTCGAATTCGAGCCTCGTGCTCACCGCTCGCCGATGTCAAGACCGCAAATCGAGCCATCCCCTGACCTCACGGATAGCCGCAGCTACCATCTCCGGATGAGTGGATTGCGGCGTACGCTTGCGCCCGATTGACGACGCCGGCGTGACCCATTCGACGACGTCCGGATCGAATAGCGGCGAATGAGCGCGCCACTCGTCCTCGCTCAGCGCGCCGAAGGATCGCTCCTCCGTCACGAGCCGCCGCACGAGGGCGCCCACGATCTCGTGCGCATCTCGGAAAGGAACGCCCTTGGCCACAAGGTAGTCCGCGACATCGGTCGCGAGCAGCAGGCCCGAGGCTGCGCGCGCGCTGACGTCGCCGCGGATACGAAGGCCCTTCACCACGGACGCGACCGCCTCGAGTGATCCACGCAGCGTGTCCTCGGACTCGAACAGGGCTTCCTTGTCTTCCTGCAGGTCCTTGCTGTACCCGATCGGCAGCCCTTTCATCGTCGCAAGCCAGCCAGTCAGCCGTCCGATGACGCGGCCGGATTTTCCGCGTACCAGCTCCAACGGATCCGGGTTCTTCTTCTGGGGCATGAGACTGCTGCCCGTCGCAGCCGAATCGTCGAGATCGAGGAACGCGAACTCTTCCGACGTGAACAGGATCAGATCCTCGCAGAGGCGGCTCAGGTGCACCATCGATAAGGCGCAGGCGTGGAGCAGAGACGCCACAAAATCCCGATCGCCGGTCGCGTCTACGCTATTGGCGACGACGCGTGAGAACCCGAGCCTGGCTGCGAGGAACTCGACATCGATCCCGTAGCTGGTCCCGGCGATGGCACCGGAGCCAAGCGGAAGCTCGTCGATCTCGTCGAGCACCGCCGAGAGTCGCTTGTGGTCGCGGCGCAGGGGCGCTACATGCGCGAGAAAGAAGTGGGCAACCAGAATCGGCTGCGCGCGTCGCAGGTGCGTGTATGACGGCATGAGCGCGTCGGCGGCGAGCTCGGCGCGCTCCACCAGCGCCGCGATCAACGCCGCGATCGACCGCTGCAGCAACGGGATCCGTCGTTTGAGGTAGAGACGCAGATCGACCGCGACTTGTTCGTTGCGGGACCGGCCGGTGTGAAGCCGCCGTCCGGCATCACCTGCCAGGGCGATCAGCTCACGCTCGACGAACGAGTGGACATCTTCGTCCCCAGCAGCAGCCTCCGAGTCGAAGAACGCGAGATCGCCACCGCGGACTCGAATCGCTTCGAGCGCGGTGCGAATGGCGGTGGCATCCACATCCCCGAGCACACCGGCGCGCTGGAGCCCCTCGGCCCAGGCAAGACTGCCGGTCACATCGTCCTCGAACAGGCGGCGGTCGAAGCGGAAGGACGCGCCGAAATCGAGCAGCGCCTTGTCAGGATCTCCCTGGAAACGCCCCGACCAGAGGTGGGCCATCATGCCACCTCCTTCGACGTGCAGCTTTCATGACCGGCCGCCGCAGCATGCGGGGATACCCGACGCATCACCGTGCATTTCCCCTTGAGAAGCTCGAGGGTCACGGCACCCTCGACTCGCGGCTGCAAGACATCGGTGAATGCGTCGATGGCGATGCGGATATCCGAGAACCAGCGCCCGCCTGCCATGGCGTCGGAGTAGATGTGGGACAACTGCTCCTTGAGACGCGCCAGGTCGGCCCCGACGACGTGCGTTTCGAGGTCGTGGTGCGCCGCCGCGAGCACCGTCGCGGCCGGTGCTTCGATCACGGCGCTGCCCGACCGCGTGCGGCCGACGCCGTGCGCGCCGGCGATGGTTTCCAGGCTCTCGATCAGTTCGATCATGGACATCTCGACGCCATTGGCCCGGACGGGCACGCCGGCGGCGAAATGAATCTCGAGGAACGCCGGCTCGTCCGGACACTCCGCCACCTCCCGAGTCAATGTGAACACATCCTCGTTCATGGGAGCCTCGCTCGATGCCGTCACGACACGACCCCACAGGCTCGCGTCGATGCGGTATCGGCTGGGTGGCGGCACGTGAACTCCCTGCTTGCGCGCGAAGGTGACGAGCTCGACCTCGGTCATGCCCCATGCACGCGCGGGCGCGATGACCTCGAGTGCGGGATCGAGGGAGCGGATGGCGGTGTGAAGCGCCGCCTCCACATCCGTTCCGGGCTCGCCGCCGTGGGCAACCGCCGTGGCGGCTTCCATGCGGGCGATGTCCACCAGTCGACGTGCGACGAGCGGGCTGGAGAGCGCGTAGCCGTCTTTCAGCGCTCCAGCCTGGAGGGCCGGCAGCATATAGTCCTGGACGAACTCTTCGCGCGCATCGACGACGTGGGCGCGGACTGCGCCCAGGGCAAGGGCACGCTCGCGTACAGCCGCCAGCTCGCGCTCCTGTCCGAAGTCGATCGTCACGGTGACGACCTCGACTCCACGCTGTTGCGCGAGCCAGCCGATCGCCGCCGACGAAACCAGGCCGCCCGAATAGGCAAGAACGACTCGTTGCATCTGTCTTGTCTTCAACCTTTCATCAGCTCGTCCAGCCGCCGTTGAAACGATTCCGCGTCCGCGGTGCTTCGGCAAATCACCAGGATCGTGTTCTCCCCGGCGATCGTGCCCACGGTCTGCGGCAGGCGGGCCCGGTCGATAGCTTCGGCCAGCGGTTGTGAATAACCGGCGTCGGTCTTCAGCACGATCAGCTGATCCACACGGTCATGCCTCCGAAGGTAATCGGCCACGGCTGTTTCGAACTCCTCGAGGTGATCGCCGGGCTCATCGGCCGACTCCGGGCGCCTGTAAGCTCCATCAACCGAACGTTTTACCAAGCCAAGGTCGCGGATGTCGCGTGACAGGGTTGCCTGGGTTGCTTCAATTCCAGTTGATTTGAGGAGCCCCCGAAGCTGCTCCTGGCTGCTGATGGCCTGACTCCCGATGAGCTCAAGTA
>JACDBQ010000455.1 GCA_013694845.1 Acidobacteriota bacterium | reverse complement strand
GGACACAGGTGAGGACTGCCGCCGACCGGGGAGACGATGGTGGCGGGGATAAAGGTCGGACCATTAAAAGGCGTATTATAGAGTGCGACGGGCGTTTGTGCGCCCAGGTTTTGCCGGACGCTCTGATATCGTATTGACGTTGTCTGTGGCGAGTGCGCGAGCCGCGTTGCGTGGCTCGTGGAGGGAGAGTCATGGCTGAATCACATCCATTGGGGCGCCGGTGGCCACGCCTGCTGGGGGCGGGCGCGCTCACCTCAGGACTTCTGCTTTCGGCGGGGCATTCGTCGAACCTGGCTGCCGATCGGTACGAGCACGGCCGACTGGTCAAGGTAACCGCGTTGCCCGACATGGACAACACGGTCTGCATGCTGCCGAGCGCAGTCCAGCGCGCCGAACGCGCGACCGAGTATCAGAGCGAACGGCCGGGACTGCCGCTTGGCACCGAGACGCAGGTGTTCGCGGGGGGACCGCAGCGAAGAGTGCAGGATAAATATCCCGCGTTCGCCGCCATCGCGGTGGATCCGCAGCGCAATGAAGTGATCGTCACCGACGAAAACCTCTTCCAGATCCTCGCCTACGACCGCCTGGAGAACACCGCCGCCGGCGCCGAAGCGAGCAAACCGAAACGGGTCATATCCGGCGATAACTCCTTGATTGAGTTCCAGTCGGGTCTGTATCTGGATCCCGCCAACGGCGACCTGTTCGCACCAAACAATGACACGGTCGATACACTCGTCGTGTTTCGCCAGGGCGCGGAGGGGGACGTCCAACCGAAGCGCGCGCTGCACACACCGCACGGAACGTTCAACATGGCGGTTGACGAAAAGCGCAGCGAGATGTTCCTGACCACGCAGCATGACTCGACGGTCGTAGTCTTCCGCAAGGACGCCGACAAGAACGACGCGCCGGTCCGGCTGCTTCAGGGCGATGATACAGGCCTCGCCGATCCCCACGGGATTGCCATCGACCCGAAGTCGGAAGTGTTTTTTGTCGCGAATTACGGCTCCCGCGGCCTGCGCCGTGCCGATCGCGAGATCCGGACGGGCGTGCCGGGCTCGGGCAAGGGCCGCGACAAGGCCAACTGGCCGCTCGGCCGCGAGTACGCGATTCCGGGCAGCGGAACGCACGCCCAGCCGTCCATCACCGTCCACGCGCTGGCGGCGAAGGGCAATGACCGCCCGCTGCGGCAGATCCAGGGACCAAAGACTCAACTCAACTGGCCGACCGGCATCGCCTATGATCCGGAGCGGCGTGAGTTGTTCGTGGCCAACGACATGGGTCCGTCGGTCCTGGTATTCGATGCGGATGCGCAGGGTGACGTCGCGCCGAAGCGCGTTCTGAAGGGAGCGAAGACCAAACTCGCCAATCCCACCTCGGTCGCGGTCGACCGCACGAACAATGAGCTCTGGGTCGCCAATTTCGGCGGCCACTCGGCGACCGCCTATCCGCTGACCGCGGCGGGCGACATCGCTCCGCTTCGCACGATTCGCAACGCTCCCGAATCAGCCCCGTCGTTGATGATCGGCAATCCGGGTGCGCTGACGTACGACTCCAAGCGAGAAGAAATTCTCGTCCCCAATTGAGTGGCCCATCCGCAGATTGCGGCGTTCGCCAGGCTGGCGGACGGAAATGCGGTTCGGAAGGGCTCGATCGAAGGCCAGACGACCATGCTCGGCCGGACGATGCACGGGATCGACTATGACCACCTGCACGACGAAATCGTCGTGCCGCAGCAGTTCGGCCAGGCCATCCTTGTCTTCAAGGGTTCCGCGAGAGGCGAAGAACCACCCGTTCGCGTCATCCAGGGATCACGGACGCGCATCACGGCCATGGACCGGCTCGCGGTCGATCCGTACAACGGCGAGATCTACGTGCCGGAAGGCGACCATGTGCTTGTCTTCGATCGGACGGCCAACGGCAATGTGGCTCCGAAGCGCGTGCTGGGAGGCCCCGATACCGGCTTCACCGCGGCCGGCACTGTCGCGATCGACCATGTTCGCAACCTGATCGTCATCGGCGCCGATCTGCCCGGCGGCGGTGGCTCGCAGCTGGCGATCTTCGACCGCACGGCCGCCGGCAACGTCAAGCCGAAGCGTGTCATCAGCGGGGCGAACTCTCGACTCGGCAACCCGGGGAACATGCGGGTCTACCCGGAGGGAGGCCTCATCTTTGTCGTGCAGCAGGCCGGTTACGTCGGCGTCTGGAGTATCGATGATCACGGGGCGGTGCCACCGCGTTACACGGTCGGCGGTCCGAACGGGATGCTGGTGAAGCCGCGCGGCCTCGACCTCGATCCCAAGCACAACGCGGTGATCGTGTCCGACAAGCAACTCAACGCCGTACTCACGTACGAAATGCCCCAGATCTTCTCGTCGACGTCGGCTGCGAAGTCTCGTTGAACGGACGGGAGGGCTGGTGCCTGTGCGCCACCCTCCCGTCTATTCTCAGCCCAGGGGATCGGCGGTAGGCCGCCGGATGAACCTGCCGGCCCAGCGCCCCGCCGCGGCGCCGACGCGCGACGACTGCAGCCTGATGCGCGCCTCCTCCGTGAGCGAGTACGCGACCGGCACCAGCAGCAGCGTAAGGAACAGGCAGAGCGTCTGCCCGCCGATGATCGTCACCGCGATGTCGCCGCGCTGGCGTGCGCCCGCACCTTCCCCGAACGCGGTCGGGATCAACCCCGCGATGATCGCGGCCGTCGTCATCAGGATCGGCCGGAGGCGGGTCCGCGATGCCTCGACGAGCGCCACATCCACCGGTGTGCCGCGCCTGCGCAACACGTTCGTGTAGTCGACCTGCAGGATGGCGTTCTTCTTCACGATTCCGAGCAGGAGCAGGATCCCCAGGGTGCTCCAGAGGTTGAGCACCCGTCCGGTCGCCGCGAGGGTCAGAAGGGCGAAGGGCACCGACAGCGGGAGGGCGGTCATGATGATCAATGGCTGGGTGAAGCTCTCGAACTGCGCCGCCAGCACCATGTAGACGAAGATGCTGGCGAGCGCGATCGCGAGCAGCATGTTGGCGGCCGTCTGGTCGAGCAGCTCCGACTGCCCGGCGAACCGGGCCCGGTAGTCGGACGGCAGATCGAGCTTCCGGAGCTCCGCCTGCACCAGCGGAGTGGCCGCGTCGAGCGCGTAGCCCGGGCGGAGATCTGCTGACACGCCTACCGAGAACTCCCGGTCGAGCCTCGTGATCGAGGTCGGTCCCTCACCGCGCTGGAGCTGTGCCACGTTGTCGATCCGGACCAGCTTGCCGCTGGCAGCCGGCACCATGAGGCCGCCGACGGCGTCGACGTCGTCACGCTGGTCGGCGCGGACGCGCATCTTGACCGGGTAGCGCTCGCCGTCTTCGCGGAAGGTAGTGATCTCGTCTTCGCCGCTCACCATCAATCGAAGCGCGCCGGCCAGGTCGCGCACGCGCACGCCGAGATCGGCCGCACGCTGACGGTCCACCGCGACGCGGATCTCCGGGTTACCCAGGTTGACACGGGCCTTGACGTCGATGAAAGGCGGCAAGGTCTGTAAGCGCTCGTTCAATCGGATGGCGTAGGTGCCGAGCGTCTGCAGATCGGCGCCATAGAGGTTGACGAGGATCGGCCAGTTGGCGCTTTCCCCTCCACCGATCGCAGACTTGAGGACGACCGTTGGGCGATACGCGGCGAAGGGCGTCATCGCGTCGCGTGCCAGCGTCGCCACGTCTTCCTGCGACAGCGAGCGCTCCTCGATCGGCTGAAGTTTGACGAACAGGTGTGAATGATTGACCCGCTCGAAGATGGTCGGCATGACCTCGGCCACGCCCGGTACCGTTTCCAGCCGCTTGCCGACCTCCAGCACCAGCTTCTCCATCCCCGCGAGCGAGGTGCCTTCCGGCGCGTCGACCGTGAGATCGAACTCCCCCTGGTCTTCGTTGGGGAGGAATGATCGTCCGACGACGCCGGCCAGCGGAAAGGTCGCCGCGAACGTGAGAAGGCTGATCCCGACAATCACGCCGCGGTGGGACAGCGACCACAGGAGGCTCCGGGTGTAGGCGGCGTCGATGCGGCGGTAGAAGCTCCGCTGGCGGCCGTGACCACGGCCGGCCGGGACCAGGAGCCTCGCCGCCAGCATCGGCGTCAGCGAGACGCTGACGACCAGCGACACCAGGATCGCGCAGGCCATCGTGACCCCGAAGGGGTAGATGAACCGCTGTGCGTAGCCGGTCATGAACGCGACCGGCAGAAAGATGACGACGAGCGAGAGCGAGGTGGCCCCGACGGCCAGCAGCACCTCGCCGGTTCCTTCGATCGCGGCCCGGAACGGCGGCAGCCCTTCTTCGTCGATCTTACGAAAAATGTTTTCGATCACCACGATGGCGTCGTCGATCACGATACCGACCGCGAGCGTGAGGCCGAGAAGGGTCATCGTGTTCAGCGTGAAGTCGAGCGCCCGCATCAGCGTAAAGGTCGCGATCAGCGAGGCGGGGATTGCGAGCGCGCTGATGATCATCGCCGGAACGTTGCGGATGAACAGGAACACGACGAGACTGGCCAGCAGGCTGCCGAGGATCAGGTGCTCCTCGAGCGAGGCGATCGACGCGTAGATGAACTGCGAGTCATCGCGCGTGTAGACCAGCTTGAGGTCTGCGGGCAGACGCGGCCGCAGCTCGGCGAGCGCCTGCTTGATCCCCTCGATGACCCGGATCGTGTTCTGGCCCGACTGGCGCCGTACGTCGATGACGACGGCGCGCTGGCCACGAAGAAAGGCGGACGTGCGGGCCTCTTCCTCGGTGTCCTTGACGTCGGCAACGTCCGCGACCCGAATCGGCGACCCGTTCTGGGTCGTGACGACGATCTGCCCGAACTGTTCGACGCGTTCGAAGCGGCCGGGCGTGCGCAGCATGACCTCGGCGTCCCCCTGGTCGATGCGGCCGCCGGGAATCTCGACGTTGTCGGAGGCGAGCGCGTCGCGCACCTGGCTCACGCCGAGACCGTGCGCTGTGAGCTTCTCGATGTCCACCTCGACGTGCACTTCCCGCCCGCGGCCTCCGGCCACGGTCACTTCGCCGACACCGTTGACGGCTTCGAGCGCCCGCCGGATACGCTTGTCGGCGACTTCCGTCAGGGCCCGCAAGTCGTACGGCCCGCCGACCGCGACGGTGAAGATCGGCTGGGCCTCCGGATCGACTTTCGCAATGACGGGCGGCTCGACCTGCGGCGGCAGGCGGCCGAGGGCGCCGGCAACCTTCTCCCGAACGTCCTGCGCCGCTTCGTTGATGTCGCGCTCGAGCACGAAGCGAATCGTGATCCGCGCGCTGCCCACCCCGAGGCGCGACTCGATCTGGTCCACCCCGGCCACGCCGCTGAGCGCCTGTTCCAGCGGTTCGGCGATCGACGAGCTCATTTCGTCGGGGCTCGCGCCCGGTAGCCGCACGGCTACGGACACGGTTGCAGGATCCGCCTTGGGCAGCAGATCGACCGTCAGATCCCGGAAGGAGAACATGCCGGTCACGACGAGCGCCATGATCATGACCGTCGTGAATGCCGGACGCCGGACGCAGAACGCGGCAAACTTCATCGATCCCCTCCCTGGCTCGTCGGCGCGCCCGCTCGCGCCACCACAGGCAGACCATCCTGCAGCGCTTCCACATCGTCAGCCACGATCGAGGCGCCCGCCTCGAGGCCGTCGAGAACCTCCACGCGCTGCCCCAGGCGGTCGCCTAGCTTGACCTCGGTCGCCGCGAGCACGCCGCCGCGGACCACAAAAACGAGAGCACGGCCGTACCGTGTCTGCACGGCCGTGGTCGGTATGGCGACGATCCGATCGACGCGGTCGGTGAGGATCCTGACTCGAGCGAACGCGCCAGGCATGAGCGAGCCGTCCGCATTCGGCACGTCACCCTCGATCGTGAATGCGCGTGAGGTGGTGTTCACATCCGGGCTGATGCGCGTGACGCGGCCGTCGACCGCTCGATCTGGATAGGCGTCCACCTTGACGCTCAGGGCGTGGCCGATCCGTATCGCCGGGCCGAAGCGCTCGGGGATCTCCGCTTTCAGGCGCAGCGGATGGAGCCGCACGAGGCGGACGACCGGAGTCTGGACGCGCACGTACTGGCCCGGGGAGACGAGGCGCTCGGCGACCACGCCTTCGAACGGCGCACGGATGACGGCGTCGTGGAGCGCACGGGTGGCGCCATTCAACGCCGCTTCGCGGCCGGTGAGCTCCGCCCGCAGGTGTCGCGCGGCCGCGAGCGCCGCCTCATGGGCCGCCGTCGCGGTCTCGAGCTCGGTCTGTGCACGCTCGAGATCCTGCGTGGAAACGAGCTTTTTCTCGGCAAGCTGGCGCGCCCGTCCCAGACGCTGCTGTGCCTCTGCACGTTGCGCCGCCGCGCTCATCACGTCAGGCGTTGCCGCGGGAGGTGGCAGCTCGGCCCCACGCGCGCCCAGCCGCGCGCGGGCCTGCTCCAGCGCGGCGCGCTGCTCGTCGGCTCGATACTGCAGTTTCTCCGCGTCGAGAATGACGAGCGGCGCGCCGGCAGCGACGTGGTCGCCCATATCGGCGGCGAGCCGGCGGACCCGGCCTTCGACCTCCGCGCTCACCACGGTGTCTTCGTGGGCAGCGAGCGTACCGACTGCCTCGACCTCGCGGCGCACCTCGAGCGGCTCCACCTTCATCACATTCACCGGCAATGCCGCGGCCGTCTCGCCGGCACCCTTGCTAGCCGCCTTGCCGTCGCACGCTGACGCGGCCAGGAGCGCGCCGGCGAGCAGGCCTCCCGCGAACCACGATCGGTACCACACGGCTCGTGGCAGAAACTGACGCTGGGGATGCAGACAAACTCGGCTCACGGCAGTCTCCGTTCGCGGCAGGGATGGGTCAGGTGAGGCGGGTCGCTCGCCGGCACGCGCGCAAGAGCGGCTCCAGATCGGATCGGAACCGGTCCGGGGTCAGCCACTCGCTGCCGGTCAGGCAAACCTCATCGGCCGCGCTGAGATCGCGCTCCAGACCCGCGAGGAACTGCGGCGTCTGTCCGGCGCCGACAGCGTCCACATATCTCATGTAGAGGCGCTCGCACGACAGCGTGACGACGCGCCGGCGCTGCGCGGCTCTGCTCAGGAAGGTGCGCCGGTTGATGCGAAGTGGGCGAGGGTGGAAATGCATGCCGCGTGCACCTCACTGCCGGGCGAGCGCGAGCACGGTCCGCCCCACCAGCCCACGCGTCAGCGGCACTTTGTAGCCGTTTTTTGCAAGGGGACGTGCGTCGGACACGGCCGCTTCGGCGACTGCCGCCGCGAGCTCCGGCGTGACGCGCTGTCCTTCGAGGAGACCAGCGGCCCGGGGTCGATCCCATGGCACCGGCGCCACACCGCCGAGAACGATTCGTGCCCGCCGGCACACGTCCCCATCCATATCGAGCACGACCGCGGCACTTACAAGGGCGTGCGTCCACGCCTCGCGGTCCAGGATCTTCGCGTAGGTACTGCGCCGTGATGACACGGCGGGAGGCAGCACGATCTCAGCAAGTATCTCGTCGTCCTGCAGCACGTTCTCCCGTGCGGGATCGACGCGCGGCAGCACGAAAAACTCGGACGCGTTCACGAGGCGCTCGCCTCGTGGACCGACGACTCTGAAGCGGGCATCGAGCGCCACGAGCGCCGGCGCGGTATCCGACGGGTGAACGATGTAGCTCGGACCCTGGCTGAAGATCGCGTGATACTGATTCTCCCCGCTGCTGGCGAAGCACCTGTCGCCGCCGTTCTTGTAGCACGCGTAGCCGTTTCGCAGATACCAGCACCACGGGCGCTGGCACACGTTACCCGCCAGCGTACCCACGTTGCGGATCTGCGGTGTGCCCACGCTCGCGGCAGCTTCGGCGAGACCCTGGTAGTCCCGCCGGATATGCGCCTCGCGGCTGAGCGCGTCGAGTGTGATGAGGCCCCCAATGGTCGTAGCTCTGGCATCTGCGCGGACGTTGCTCAACCCGGCTACGGTCTTCAAGTTGACGACGATGTCGGGCTGGACCAGACGCTCCTTGATCAGCCCGAGCAGATCGCTGCCGCCCCCGCTCACGACGGCACGTGCGCCGCTGGCACGCGATCGCGTCAGTGCTGACACCGCATCTTCCAGCGTGCGCGGATTGACGTTGGTGAATGCCTTCAAGCGAGCACCTCGAGGATGCGTTCACGCGATATCGGCAAATCCCTGATTCGCCGCCCGGTCGCGTTGAAGAACGCATTGGCGACGGCCGCGACCGAGGGAATGATTGGCGGTTCCCCGATCGGCTTCGCGCCGTACGGCCCGTGGGCATCCTGGGTTTCGACAAACAGCACCTCCACATCGGGAGCATCGAGGTGCGTCATGACCCGAGCGCCGTAGTAGCCCGCGTTGAGCGGTCGCCCCGTTCGTGGATCGTAGAGCAGCTGTTCATGCAGGGCCATGCCGAGGCCCATCGTCACGCCCCCCTTGACCTGGCTCCGGGCCGTGAGCGGATTGACAATACGGCCGCTGTCGTGGGCCGCGACGTACTTCACAACACGCAACCCGCCGACTTCGACGTCGACCTCTACCTCGACGAAGTGCGCGGCGAAGCTATAGCGGGCGGCGCCTTTGATGACCGGCTCAGGCGTCGCTGAACCGATCAGCACGACGCTCCCGGTTGGCAGCCCTCTGGTCTCGATTTGCTGTTTCAGGTCACGGGCCGCTTCGACGACGGCGTAACCGGTGAAGTTCGTCGTTCGGCTGCCGGACTCGCCAATGGAATAAGGGCAGCGGTCCGTGTCCCCGCTGACGATCGTCACGCGATCGAGCGGAACGCCCAGCGCCTCCGCGGCGATGATCGCCATCGTCGTCTTCGCGCCGCCTCCGGCGTCGGTAACGCCGACGTGCACGGCGTATCGGCCACTCGCGTCGAGACGGATCACGGCACTGCTGCGACCGACGCGCGCCGCGAAGCTGCCCATCGCCATGCCGACTCCGCGCTTCACGACGCCGGTATCCGACGCCGCCCGGCGCCACCGCTTGCGCCACTCGAACACGTCGGCGCCGCGACGGATGCAGTCCTCGAGACCATAACTCGTGTAGGGCAGTTCATCGTGATACGCCCGTGTGGCGTTCTTGAGGCGAAATTCCAGTGGATCGATTTTCAGCTCGTGTGCGATCTGATCCATCATCGAGTCGAGGCCGAAGACCCCCTGGGGGTACGCCGGGGCCCGGTAGTTCGCCGCCACGGCCGTGTTCGTATGCACGGGATGCACGGTTGTCTCGACATGCGGACAACGATACAGTTCGATCCCGGCAATCGAGCCCGAGCTCTTTCGATACGCTCCCATATCGGAGTAGCCTCTGAGCTGAATCGCCTGCAGCGTGCCGTCGCGGCTCACCCCGATCTTGTAATACTGGTGCGTCGCCCACCGGCCGTGGACGGCCACGTAGTCTTCTTTCCGGGTCAGTTCCAGCCGGACCGGGACCCCTGCCTGTTGCGCGAGGACAGCAGCCATCAGGTCGAAATCGTGGCACTGGTTCTTGTTGCCAAAGCCCCCGCCCATGTACTCACACACGACACGAACGCGCTCGAGCGGAAGGTTCAGATCCTTGGCGAGATCCCGCTGGCAGTTTGAGATCCCCTGCGTGGAGGCATACACCGTCAGTTCGTCCCCATCCCATGAGGCCACGCTGACGCGCGGTTCCATCTGAGCGTTGTTGACGTGCGCCGAGGTGAAGCGGCCCTCGTAGACGAGCTCTGACTCGCGTAGTCCATCGTCGATGCTGCCCCGCCGGTAGACCTCGGGCTGCCGAACGCCCGCTTCGTTCGGGGAAAGATTTCCGCCGGGATGGATGGCTATCGCTCCAGGTTGAAGCGCTTTCTCTGAATCCAGCAGAAACGGGAGCGTCTGGTAGCTCACCTCGATCAACTGGAGCGCTTCTTCCGCGACGTGGGGGTCGATGGCGGCGACTGCCGCCACTGCGTCGCCCACGAAACGGACCGGATTGTTGAACAGATAGCGGGTGTTCCGCGAGTCGCCGCTCGACCACACGATGCGGCAGTTCTGGTGTGTGATCACCGCCTTCACTCCATCGAGCGCAAGGGCGCGCTCTGGACGGATGGCCGTGATGCGTGCGTGCGGATGTGGACTGCGCAACACTCTCGCGAACAACATCCCCGGCAGACGGACGTCCCCCGTGTA
Source organism: Acidobacteriota bacterium (assembly GCA_013694845.1). GTDB lineage: Bacteria > Acidobacteriota > Vicinamibacteria > Vicinamibacterales > 2-12-FULL-66-21 > JACDCA01. The sequence goes on along the minus strand of JACDBQ010000455.1, from coordinate 1,676 downwards.
GCGAGCGGAGCCTGTGACCCGGCTGGCGGCGTCGATCCTTGGCGTTGGCTGACCCAGCACGCTCATGCGATGTCTTCCCCAGGTCCAAGGCGCGCACTCCGGCCGGTCGCGACGACGGCGGCTACATACTGGTTGTAGTTGGAGCAGCGGCACAGATTGCCGGTCAGTGCCTCGCGCACCTGCTGGGCGGACGGCTGAGGATTGACCGTCAGCAGTGCCTTGGCGCTCATCAACTGCCCGGAGGTGCAGAAGCCGCATTGCGGCGCGTCATGCTCGATGAACGACTCCTGTAGCGGATGCAGGCCCCGGGGAGACGCGAGTCCCTCGACGGTCTCCACCGAACGGCCGTCGGCCCAGACACCGAGGTAGCTGCACGCGTAAATGGGGAGGCCGTCCAGCAGAACCGTGCACGCTCCGCACTCTCCGCGATCGCAGCCGATCTTCGTGCCGGTCAGGTGCAGATGGTCGCGCAGCAATTCGGCGAGTGTGCAGCGGTCCTCCACGTCGAGCCGGTGCCGGCGACTGTTGACCACCAGCTCCAGCGTGGTGCGTGGCCCGGTAGGACCGGTTCCCTGATTCGTCGGAGTCGGCTGCGCTCCAGTCTCGACCGGCACAGCGGCAGCGGCAATGCCTGCCGCGGTGGTCTCCAGAAAATTTCTGCGCGAGAGCTTCTTCACGGGCCTGCTCCTGCCCTCAGCCGCTGACCGTCAGCGGCTCTCGGACGATTTCTGGTAAATCACGAACCACTTGGTGTCGTACATTTTGATTTCGTCGATCTTCTTCAGGCCGGCGGCCGCCATCCACTCCTGCAGTTGCTCCTTCGTGACCTGCTGTTCCGGTTCATCCTTGTGTGAAGCATCCGGGAGCGTCGCGTCGAGCTCGATCACCGCGATGCGGCCGGAGGGTTTGAGATAGGACGCCACCTTTTTCAGATACTCCGCGCGCTTTTCGACGTGGTGCAGCACGTCGTGAAAGAACGCGAGATCGACCTTCTCCGGCAGCAGCGGATCTTCGTACTGGCCGAGCACGGCGTGTACATTTGTCAGCTGCTGTTCTTTCGCTCGCCTGTCGAGGTACGAGATGTAGGCCTTGTCGACTTCGACGGCATACAGCTTCGCCGGTGCGATCGCGCGGGCGAACGGCCAGGAGAAGACACCTGGCCCGGCCCCGAGGTCCGCCACGACCATGCCGGGGTTCAGCCCGAGCTTCTCGATCACTTCTGCCGTCTTGAGTCCGGCGACGCGGTCGGGACGTTCAAGGCGTGCGATCCAGTCTTCTGCCGGGCGGGACCCCAACTGCGCCAACGCCGGGGTCGTCACCGCGAATGCGGCCACGGTAAAGCACAACGATAACAAGACACGTTTATCCATCAATACCCTCCACAGCTGAATCGTACGTCATGGTAGTGCAGGAGAGCCCGCCCCATCGGCCGCACCGACCTGCCGCTCGGCACCGCAGTCGCATCTACCCGGACAGCTGGCCGCGCAGATCGGCGAAGTCCATGATGTTCACTTGCCGGGTTCGGGCGTGACATGAACCGTGAACACCGCCGTCGACACCTCGCCGGGGCGTTTCAGCTGGGTCCAGATCCTGTAGGTGCCGGACGTCGGCAGCGCCGCCTTGAATGTCAATGCGGGTCCGCCCCGGCCGGCCGACAGCGACTCCACCGGATGCGC
>JACDBQ010000452.1 GCA_013694845.1 Acidobacteriota bacterium | reverse complement strand
GTATCCGAAGGCCCAGCCGATGCGGACGGCCGCCCCGCAGGACCGTGCGGCGTGGATGGAGGAGAGCTGGAAGTCGAGTACGGTGGCGAGCGGCATCATCGAAGCGGCCCGGACGCTGGGCCTGGAGGTCTATCCGGTGCTGCACGCCGGAGCCAGCTCTCTCGGCTATGTCGAGAAGACGTCGTTCAACGAGGCGGTGGACGGGCTCGTCCATCAGATCAGGACCGCCACTCCGCGGTTTGACGGCGTCATTTTGACCCTGCACGGCGCGATGGTGGTCGACGGGTATCCTCACGGCGACGCAGAGGTCGTTCGCCGGGTCCGGGAGGCGATGGGTGAGCGGTTTCCGATTGTGGTCACCCATGATTTTCACGCCAATGTGTCCGAAGAGATCGTCAGGGACTCCGACGTCCTGATCACCTACAAGGACAATCCGCACCTCGACACCAAGGCACGGGGGATTCAGGCCGCGACGATCATCGCGAAAATGATCGATGGAACAGCCAGGCCCGTGCAGGCGCTGGCGAAGCCTCCCATGATCGTGAACATCGTCTACCAGAACACGTTCGCCGAGCCTTACAAGGCCGTGACCGACGAAAGCCGCCGGCTGGAAGAGAGGGATCCGAGAATCCTCGCCGTCAGCGTTCCGGGGGGCTATCAGTGGGCGGACGTGCCGGCCATGGGCCCCAGTGTCATCGTCGTCACCGACAATGACCCGGAACTGGCCGAACGCGAGGCGAAGCGCCTGAGCGGCATGCTGTGGGATTTGCGGGACCAGCTCGTGTTCCGTCTCCCTGACGCGGCTACGGCCGTGAGGGACGCGATGGCCAGCAAGGTATTTCCCGTCGTGCTCATGGACACGGGCGACAACATCGGCGGGGGATCGGCTGGGGATGGAACCTTCATCCTCCAGGAGCTCACACGCCAGAAGGCGCAGGGCTGGGTAGTGGTCATCTCGGATCCCGAAGCGAACCAGGCAGCCTTCAGGTCAGGGATCGGCGGCGCCTTCAACCAGATGGTTGGGGGCAAGACCGACAACATGCATGGCGATCCTGTGCGGATCGTGGGTCGCGTGCGAGCGTTGCATGACGGCAGGTACGTCGAGCCGGAGGTTCGTCACGGCGGCGGCCGATACAGGGACATGGGCCATACGGCCGTCATCGAGGTCGACGGCTCGACGCAGGACCTGCCGAACCTCCTCCTGCTGACCGACCGCCCGAGCAGCCCCAACAGCCTGCATCAATTGATCAGCAACGGGGTCTATCCCGAACGACAGAGAATCCTGGTTGCCAAGGGCACGACTGCGCCGCGCGCCGCCTATGAACCGATTGCCGCCCGCATCGTGGAAGTCAACTCGGGTGGTGCGACTGACGTGAACCCGAAGCGTTTCAGGTTTCAACATATCCGGCGGGGCCTGTTCGGCGTCGACAGATAGGTTGCCAAGCGGGCGCGGGCGGACGTGCGAACCGGTCAGTACGTGGCGCGTCCGCCGCTGATGTCGATGCACTGACCCGTCGTGAAGCTGGCTTCGTCGCTGGCCAGCCAGGCAATGAGGGCGGCCACTTCCTTCGGCTGCCCTGCCCGTCCGAGCGGGATGCGCTGGAGCATGTACTGCACGTGCTCGCGCGAAAGCTGCTCGAGGATGGGGGTCTCGATCACCGCGGGTGCGATCGCGTTCACGTAGATGCCGTGCGACGCGACTTCTTTGGCGAGCGCCTTGGTGAGCCCGATGACGCCGGCCTTGGCCGTGGAGTAGGGCACCGCGTTGGGGTTGCCTTCCTTTCCGGCGATCGAGGCGACGTTGACGATCCGTCCGGACCGGCGGGCCTTCATGCCGCTGATCACCGCCTGGCATCCGAGATAGACGCTGCGAAGATTCACGCGCATCATCCGGTCCCAATCGTCATCGGTGACGTCTTCGAGCGGCGCCGTGCGGCCGACGATCCCGGCATTGTTGACGAGGATGTCGACGCGCCCGTGCGCCGCTTCGACGTCGCGCACACATCCTTCCACCGAGGCCCGGTCGCCAACATCGCACTGGGCCGCGGAGACGCGAAGCCCGGCCCGCGTGAGCCGCTCCGCCTCTTGCGTCTGGGTCTCGTCGTCGAGGTCCAGGGCCAGCACCGTCGCGCCCTCGCGCGCGAGCCGCTCGGCCGTGGCCAGCCCGATGCCACGTGCCGCGCCGGTCACCATCGCGATCTTTCCCTCGAGCAGCCCCACAACGCCTCCTTCGAGTCAGCGGCCAGGACGAGCCACGGCGCGTCGCCTACGTGCGCGCCGCTGCTGTCCCGGTCAGGCAGCACTTCTTGTACTTCCTCCCGCTCCCGCAGGGGCACGGGTCATTTCGGCCGGCGGTCTGCCTGTCGCGTTCCCGCACCCACGGCATCACATTGGCGGGCGGGCGCTGCTGTCGCAGCTCGGACGCCATGTACCGCATGTACGGATCGATATGCCGGAAGAAGTGCTTGTATCCGGCGCAGAGATAATTCAGGCCCGGCTCGCCATCCGGCGTCTGCAGGAACCGGTGCTTCGGACACTCCCCGTTGCAGGCGAATCGCACGTCGCATTCGCGGCAGTGCCGTGGGAGCCGATTGTTCTTGTCTTCGCCGAATGTGACCTGCGCCGGGGAGCGCACCAGCGAGGCGAGCGGCTGGTCCATGATGTTCCCCAGTCTGTTCTCCGGGTACACGTAGTGATCGCAGCTGTACAGATCGCCATTGTGTTCCATTGCGAGGGCCGACCCGCACGTCCTGCGGAATACACACAGCGCCGGCTCGAGCCCCATCCACAGCTCGAGCGCCACATCGAAGATCTGGACGAACGAGCGGGCGACATCATGGCGCACCCACTCGTCGAAGATCGCCGTCAGAAATTCTCCGTACTGTCGCGGCTCCACCGACCAGGGGGCCACCGCGGCCTCCAGATCGCTGTCCGGCTGGAGGAGCGTCAGTCCCCCCGGAGCTGGCAGGGCCGGGATCCGCTCCACGACCGGAATGAACTGCATGTACTGGCTGCCGATCTCCTTGAGGAAGCGGTAGACCTCCAGTGGATGCTGGGAGTTCTGGCGGTGGACGACCGTGAGGGTATTGAATCGAACCTGGTGCGTCTGCAGGACCCGGAGCCCCCGCAGCACCCGGTCGAACGTGGGGGCGCCTCCCTTGTCGACGCGATAGGCGTCGTGCAGTTCACGCGGACCGTCGATCGAGAGCCCCACCAGGAAGTCATGCTGCTTGAGGAACGCTCCCCAGCGTTCATCCAGGAGAACGCCGTTGGTCTGAAACGCGTTCTCGATCCGCCGGCCGTTCGCGTGACGCGCCTGGCAGCGGACAGCCTTTTCGAAGAATTCAACTCCGAGCAGGGTGGGCTCTCCGCCCTGCCAGGCGAAGCTCACGACCGGCGCGTCCTGCGCCTCGATGTAGCTTCGGACGTAGGTCTCGAGAACCGCGTCCGACATCGCGAAGTCCCGCGTGCCGGGGTACAGTCGCTCCTTTTCGAGGTAAAAGCAGTACTGGCAGTCCAGGTTGCAGATCGGACCCGAAGGTTTGGCCAGAACGTGAAAGTTGTAGCCGGTTGACGCCGGGTGTCTCTCGTTGTCTACTCTGCCCATCGCATGCCTGTCAGCCGTCGCGAAGCCATCAAGACCGTTTCACTCGCCAGCGCAGGGGTTTTGCTCTCGCGGTGCGGAAGCGACGTCCCCTCGCCTCGTCGTCCGAACATCGTCTACGTGATGACCGACGACCAGACGATCGATCAGATGAGCTGTTACGGGAGCACTCTGATCAAGACGCCCCACATGGATCGGCTCGCGGCCGAAGGGGTCCGCTTCACCCGCAGTTACGTCACGAACTCGCTGTGCGCGCCCAGCCGTGCGACGGTGCTGACCGGCTGCTATTCGCACGTCCACGGCATCCGCGGCAACTCCGAAGGGCGCGAGATCGAGGTGCTGGACCCCAATCTCCCGACCTTCCCCGCGCTCCTGCAGCAGGCCGGCTATCGTACCGCGATCGTGGGCAAATGGCATCTGCCCCAGGCCCCGGTGGGATTCGACTACTCCAGCATTCTCCCCGGCCAGGGGCTCTACGTCGATCCCGATTTCATCGAGAACGGCGAGCGGAAGAGTTTCAAGGGCCACGCTACCGATCTGACGACCGATTTCGCGCTCAACTTCCTCGAGACCACCACGCCCGATCAGCCGTTCCTCCTGATCTATCAGCACAAGGCCCCCCACCGTCCGTTCACGCCGATCGAGCGGCACGCGGACCTGCTGGCCGACGTGGAGCTCCCGTATCCAAAAACCTTCGACGACGACTATGCGACCCGCCGGGTCGCGGCCGAAGCGGCAGACATGAAGTTCGAGGTGAGCCTGGCCGGAGATTATCCGGATCTGCCGACGGATCTCTCTCCAGAGCAACGCAAGAAGTGGATTTTCCAGCGATTCGTCAAGGATCACTACCGCGGCGTGGTCGGCGTCGACGAGAACCTGGGCCGCGTTCTGAAGTACCTGGACCAGCACGGCCTGTCTGACGACACGCTCATCATGTACACGTCGGACAATGGCTTCTACCTGGGCGAGCACGGCTGGTACGACAAGCGGTTCATGTACGAGCCTTCCCTCAGCGTTCCCCTCCTGGTGCGCTATCCCCGCCTGATCCCCGGGGGCCGCGTGGAAAATCGGATGGTCCTCAACATCGACTATGCCCCTACGATTCTGGACTTCGCGGGCGTGCCGATGCCATCACAGATGCAGGGCGAGAGCCTGCGGCCGATGCTCGAGGGTCGGGCAACGCCCGGGTGGCGGCAGTCCATCTACTATTCCTATTTCGAGAATTCCTGGGAGCTCAGGCACTTGAAGCAGGACGAGATGTCTGACCCGAGCTTCCAGTACTTCACGCCGCACCGCATCGGGCCGCACCGCGGTGTGCGGACCGATCGTTACAAGTTGATCGAGTACTACGGCGAAGGTGATTACTGGGAGTTCTTCGATTTACAGGCCGATCCGCACGAGCTCCACAATCGGTACGGCGAAGGGCAGTACGCCGAGCGGATCGAGGCGCACAGACGCGAGCTGCGCCGGCTGCAGGCCGAGTACGGCGACTTCGGCGTGGTGGGCAGGGCAACGACGCCGGCTCCCGCAGCAGCCGGATAATCACACGGGGCTCAGCGCATGGTTTGACCCACACACGGAGGAGGCGCTTCTTTAGAAGCTTGATCACTTCTGGAGAAAAACATGTCGAAAGAGCAGATTTCTGGCGTCAGGGAGCCTGCACGCTACGCACGCTGCGCCCCGGTGACGCTCGTTCTGGCCGCCATGTGTTTTTGCGTCGAGACTGCATCCGCTCAGCTCTTTCAGTGGGCACCGGAGCAGTTGATCAAGTACACGAGGAAGAGCCCGTATGACCGCTTCCCGGACGGCAGACCGAAGGTGCCTGACGAGGTGCTGGACCGACTCAAGGGCCTCATCGCCGAAGAGGTGCAGGCGGTGCTGCCCAGCCAGGGCTTTCCGAACCAATTCGAGTCTCGAGAGGGCTGGAAGGTGCTGCAGCCGGATCAGAAGATGGTCGGGAAGGTGCTCACGGTCCAGTTCATGCCCTTCCGGGGCGACCTCGCCGAAGTGGACGAAGCCGACGCGGAGGCGAGAGGTACGACCCGGCCCGCAACCAGACTGCAATTGACATGCTTCAGCCGGGCGACGTGATCGTGGCTGACGTCTTCGGGGCCAACTGGAGCTTCGTCGGCAACACTCGCTCACTACATCCAGACCACCACCAATAACGGGATCATCCTGGACGGCGGGGTCTACTGGCTTGACCGCATTGCGGAAACGGGATGCAGGCGTACTACAAGAACTCGTTTCCAACGCAAGGTATGCGCGTGATGGTGACGGGCATCAACATCCCGGTGCGAATCGGCAATGCGCTGGTGATGCCGGCGGACGTGGTTCTCGCCGATCGTGAAGGTCTCTGGTTCATTCCGCCCCACATGGTGCAGGAAGTGGTCGAATCCGGGGAAATGTCGAAGGCGCGCGATGACTGGAGCTTGATGATGCTGAGCACCAGGAAGTACACGTCCCGCCAGATCTATGGGCCGCTGACCCCGGAGCTGCAAAAACAGCGTGACGAGTACATCTTCCAGAAGACCGGTCGCCGGCCTTCGCGCGAACGCTAGAGCGGAGCCTCGCTACAACTCCATGACGGCGGCCTGGACCAGGTTGGAGACGCGGTGGAGGAGAACCCCGTCGCGATCGCCGGCTGCGCGCGTTGTCAGGAGCGTGCACAGCAGGTCTCGCTCGGGATCTGCCCAGGCGACGGTTCCGGTGGCCCCGACG
>JACDBQ010000424.1 GCA_013694845.1 Acidobacteriota bacterium | reverse complement strand
GCGATCGCGTTGAGGGTCACCGGAAGCCCCGTCTTGACATAAACCTTGAAACCGGCCATGAGGACTTTCAGGTCGTAGACGCCCGCCTGCAGATCACGAAAGGCATACGCGCCACTGCCGTCGGTCGTGACCTCGCGCTGCAGGCCGGTGTCCCGGTTGGTGACCGTCACCGTTGCCCCCGGAAGCACAGCGCGGGATGGGTCGACGACTTCACCGACCAACGAGCCATAGAGCACCTGCGCCTGAGACGACTGGGCCGCCAGCAAAAAGGCGATGGTTAGGAACAGAATCTGGAGGAACTGACCGGCAAACCGTGAATGGCTGTTCGTCATGATGGTCTCAACTGTTGTCCTGGGTGCGCTACCGGTCCATGCACCGGTGCAGAGAATTGAATGCGTATCCATCAGATGCTCAACGTTTTTTCGCTTCGTCCGCGGGACTGACCGCGTAGGCCCGAGTATAGTCCAGCGGCGCCTGCCGGACGACCGATCGGATGCCACCCATGATGTGCCGGCGGAATTCAGGACGCCCGTAGTCGTCCTTGCGGTGGCCGAGCGAGGTATACCACTGCCGCCCGCCGTCAAACTCCTGGTACCAGACCGACGGGAACACGTCCCCGAACGTCGCCGGCTTCTCCTTCGGGTCCTGGACCGACGAGAGATCGTTGACGGCGAGGACCTGCAGGTTCACGTTCATCCGCACGAGGTAGTAGCACTCGTCTTCTTTTTCCCACCGCTCGGGCAGATGCGCGACCGACGGGTGGGTGCGGTCGAGAATCAACACGCTGAATTTCTGAAAGGGCGCGTGCCGGGAGAACGTCCCGCCCAGCAGCCCTGCGAACCACTTCCACGTCCGCTCCGTCCCGCTCGCGGAATGAAGCGCGACGAAGCCGCCGCCGGCCTGCACGTACCGCATCAGAGCAACCCGCTGCGCGTCGGTGTCGAACACGACGTTGTTCGTATTCGAAAAGACAATGGCGCTGTATTGCTTCAGATTGTCGTCGGTGAAGACTGCCGGGTCGTCAGAGGCGTCGACGGCGAACTTGTGCTCGGCCGCCAATTCCTTGATCGCCTCGATCGACGCAGGGATGTTGTCGTGCACGTAGCCGGTTCCGTTCTTCGTGTACACCAGCAGGCGCACCGTCGCCCAGTTCACGGCCTTGACCTGCGGGCCGGCCGCCTCGAGACTGGCTTGCACGCTGAAGGCTATGAGCACGTGAGCGGCAATCAAGACGGCCACGAGATAATTCATCTCTCTCCCTTTTTTTGCGCATCGGCGACGAGGTACAACGGGCGGCGTCACCATCAACCCGCCTGAATCTGCATCGTCTTCGGGTCGTAGATCTGTCGTCTCCCGCTCTCCAGTGCCTTGAAGCACAGGATGCCGGCAAGAGAATGCGAGAAACCGACCTCGACCGGCGCGTTGGGTGTGGCGCGCGACCGCACACACTCGATCCAGTTGCGCACATGCCCCTCCCCCCCGATCCGCGGATCGTTCTGCGCTTCCGCCGTCTGCCCGTTAGCTGCCGGAACCGCGCTCGGAGTCGAGCTCGATCGAGCCGCCGGCTTCGGCACCGTCACCGGCTCTTTCAGCGCGTCGGCGCCGCCGCCTTCGCCGCGAGCCGTCCAGCTCTCAGTGTCAAACGTTCCCTTCGTGCCATAAAAAATGGCTTCGGGCACAGCGTGCTTGTTCGAGAGCCGTGACGAGTAATTGACGATGAAACCCTTGGGGCACTCCAGAATGCAATCGAGCGTGTCGGCGTGCTCGCGGCCGTCCTTCCAGACGTAGACGCCGCCATGGGCGACGGCCGACGATGGGAGCGGATCATCCATGAACCACAGCGCCACATCGATCAAATGGCTGCCGAGCAGCGAGGGGGTGCCGAGCGTGAAGTCCTTGAAGAAATGCCAGCGGCGGAAGCGGACGGCGCTGAACGGCTCCTTCGGAAGGCCCATCAGGTACTGCTCCCAGTCCACGTCCTCCGGTTTCACGTCGTCGTAGGCCCGGGCCCAGCGCGGCACCGAGTCGTGCCACGCGGTCTCCACCTCGCTGATCTTTCCGAGAATGCCCGACTGAATCAGCTTGGCGCCGGCCTGGTGGCGGCGATCGCTTCGACGCTGGCTCCCGACCTGCACGATCGTCTTGTGCTGTCTGGCCAGGGCCATCGCCGTCTTCGCCTGCTCCAGGTCCGTGGCCATCGGCTTCTCGACAAACACGTCCTTCTTGAGCTTGATCGCGTCGATCATGATCGGCGTGTGGCCGAAGTCGGGCGTCGCGATCATGACGGCATCGAGGTCCTTCACCGCGAGCAGATCCGCGTAGCGCGCGAACGTCACCGGCGCCTTGCCCTGCTTGGCCGCGACGGTCGCGGCGGTTTTCGCAAGATTCACCTTCCAGACGTCGCAGATCGCCGCGACCTCGACGTTGAGATCGGTCAGGCGGAAGATCTCGCTGATCAGGTAATTGCCGCGGATGCCGCAGCCGATTACGCCGATACGCAGCCGGTCGTTTGCACCCCGGATCTGACCGTGGAGAACCGACGTCATCGTCAGGCCGGCCGTGGCGGCTGCTGATATCCGGATGAATTCGCGGCGGTCGGTGTGAGTCGTCTTCATGCGTTGTCTCCTGATGATTCGTCTACAGCACGTTCGAGACCCGAGACCCGGGACCCGACCCGCCAGACCCGAACCCCCGCTACTTGCCCTTCCGGCTGAGTGCGACGCCGCCGGTCGTGACGTAGTACTTCGCCAGCATTGCGGACTGCTCCCATGCCGGCATCGATTTCGGATTCCGCACGTAACCGAGGAACTCTCGTGTCACCTCGGCAAAGTGTGCTTCGTGCCCGGTCCGATACGCATCCGGCACGATAACGTGGAGCTCGCGTCCGGTGTCCTCGATCGCGAGACCGCGGACCGTCGACTGCAGCGAGGCGACCCGCGCCTTGGCCGCCTCCGCAACGCGCGCATGGTCGGCCGGGCTCAGGGGAACGATGTAGAGCTCCGTTCGATACTTCTGTTCGGGTCCCTGTCGCACCTCGATGCGCGAACGGGTGCCGCGCACCGCCGCGTAGTGGGTGTCCCCTGCCCCTGCCGCCGCCTCGAAGTCCCACGTCGCTTTCACGCGGGTGTGGATGCCGCGCAGCGTGTAGAGGAGCGACGTATTGCCGTCATAGCGAAGCTGACCGTCCTTTACCTGGGGCGCCAGAGAAGCAGGAAACCCGCTGCCACCCGTGACGCGCTTGAAATCGGCAGCCGACATCATCGTGGGCCAGCGTTCAGCCGCGAGCAGCCGGATGTCGGTTCGGTAGTTGATCACCCGTCCGGGAAAGAGGATCCAGGGCACGAGGTCGACAAGGTGGGTCCCCACATCGGAGAGCCCCTCGCCCTGCTGCTCGGTGTCGAAGAACCAGGTCGGGCGCAGATTCGGCACGCCGGCGACCGTCTTCATCAGGTAGTGCACGCTCTCCAGGATCACGCCTGGCTCGTCTTCCGTTCCTGGCACCAGCTGCCCGGTCACCGCCGTATCGGCGACGAACACCCTTTGCAGGATCGTCGTGATCTCGAAGCGCTCCGTCATCACGTCGTAGGCGACGAGACCTTTCTTCGCAGCCGCGGCGAGGGCGGCATCCAGCTTTGGCAGGTCGTCGCTCGAGACGATCCATGGCTTGTCGGCGAGCACATGAAGGCCCGCGTTGACCGACGCCAGGACGCGGTCGATCTTGGGTCGATTCCGGCCTGACAGGATGACGACGTTGCCGGGGCGTTCGCGAAGCATCCGCTCGAAAAAGTCGGGACTGCTGTGGACCTCGAGCTGCCAGCGCGTCGGACGTTCCGCGCGCTCGTTGAACTGCGCGACGCGGTTCACGTGGGCGACGAGGTCCGTGCCGACTGGCGCATACACGTGCACGACGTCCGATACGCCGGGGTACATTTCCTTCTGGATGAGGGCCGCGTGAAAGTGGCCCGGATCGAGCGTGATCAGCTTCACCGGTTCCACGGCGCGGTCCTGACCTTGCGCCGCGGGAGCCGTACCATCAATCGCCACGGCGAGCGCAGCCGCGAGCAGCGCCGCCCCTCGCGCGGGCCGGGTGCGCGCGATCGTCCGGGTGCGTGGCGATGCTGCGACCATGACTCAGAACGTGAAGCGCAGCTGGAACTGCAGCCACCGCGGCTCGTTCCTCTGCGAAGTCACGACGCCGAAGTTGGCGTCGGTCGGTGTGGTGCTGGGCGCATTCCACTGCACGTTGTTCAGCGCGTTGATCGCGTCAACCGTGAACTCGAGGCGCCGTTTGCCCGGTACCTTGATGCCCCGCGTGAGCCGCAAGTCGAGCTGATTCATGTAGTCGGCCCTCAGCTTGGGGAGGCGCTGCGGAAACACGCGGCGATGGAACGCGGCGGGCTCGTTCGCCGTCGAACGCTCGAAGTTGTCGGTATTGAACCATCGCGCACGATCGCGCTCGCTTGCCGGCAGCAGGATGTCGTCGTAGTTCTCGCCGTAGTAAAAGGCGTTCGGCCAGTTCAGCGCCTGGCCGCTCTGCAGGTGGTATATCGCCGCCAGCTGCCAGCCTCCCGCCACGGCTCGCATCACGCCTGGATTCGACAGCCATCGCTTGCCTTCACCGAACGGGAACTCGGCGATCCCGGTCAGAATGAGATGGTGGGGCGCCGAGGCATTGCCCGACCGCCACGCCGGTACCTGGTCGTACTCGTTGTTGAACAGCTCCCGACGCCGGTCCCATGCGCGGATGTACGACATGTTCCATTCAACCCCGTGCTGCGTGCGTTGCTGCAGCGACAACTCGACGTGATGGTACTGCGACTTGCCGAGCGGGGCGGAGCCGTTGGAGAGACCCGGGGAACCCGTCATGTGCGGATACATCCGGAGGAGCTGATGCCGGCGGACCGTAGTGGACGTGAAGAAGCTGAGGGTGGTCATGTCGTTGTAGAGCGCCGGATTCTGCTGCTGCAGGAACGCGAAATTACTGATGTTGAACGGATTGGGGACCGTCCCGTTCAGGAAGCTGGCGACCGCGTCGTTCCGCACGTTGCCATCGGCCCAGTACTCCTCCGGAAGGTAGCTGAGCGTGGGCGCCAGCGCGATGCGGTCGGAGTAGGCGCCCAGGTAGGCGACTTCGGCGACGATGTGACTCGTGAGCTCGCGCTGCCCGCCGACGCGCCATCGTTGCTGTCGTGCCCGCTTGCGGTCGGGATCGTCGAATGTGAGCGAGCGGCCGACGAGCGACGACGATCCGAGCGCATTGCCCAACGGCGTGTTGAAGCGGGTGCCGTCGGCGCGCACCGGGAAGGGATCGCTGAAGATCGTCCGGCCGGCGCGAAGGTCCGCGTTGTTGAACGTCAGCCCGAGATCGTTCGTCACCGACGTGCTCGTGCCACGCGAGTAGCCGAACTGGTTGATGGTGTCGTCGAGCACGTTGTTGGTGTCGACAAACAGTCCGTAGCCTCCCCGGATCACCGTCTTGTCGTCCAGTTTCAACACGACACCGGCCCGGGGCAGGATGTCGTGCTGAGTCTTGAAGAGCGCCCGTGGAGAGTCAACCCCCAGGTACCGGTTGCCGCCCCGCACCTGGATCGACGGGAGGCCGGGGATGGGATTGCGCAGGTAGGCCTCCTGAGCCGCGGCGGTGATCGGCAGCTCCGAGCCGAAATTGAAGCCGCCGCCGATGCCCTTGTTGTCGCGCTCGACGAAGCCTCCCTCGACCTCGTACCGCACGCTGAGGTTCAGCGACAGCCGCTCGGTCACCCGCCAGTCGTCCTGCACGAACCCTGCGTAGTACGGATTGGTCAGGTCGTAGCTGGCGTTATTGTCGATCGACACCGACGTCGGCACGCCGAGCATGAACGCCGCCCACTCGAGGCCAAGTGTCCCGGCGGTGGTCGTGTCGTCGCGCTGGCGCACGTAGTTGTTGCGAAACCCGAAATTTCCGGCATAACTCCCGCCCGGGGTATTCGTCCGGGAGTGCATCCGGAGATCGATGCCACTGCGGATGCTGTGGGTGCCGAGCAGCTTCGTCAGGTCTCCTTTCACCGTGCCGATGCTGTAGTTCACGAACCCGCCGCAGCCGACCCCCAGATTCGAGTAGGAACCGGTACTGAAGTTCAGCGACGGCAGCGCGCTGCAGGGTCCCTCCGCAGCCCGCTCCTGCAGATAGGCGGGCAGGCCGACGCTGGCCGGGCTGAACGACTGCTGCACGCCGTTGCGCGAGTTGCCTTCCCGGAACCGGTTGTACGCGACCGAGACGTTCCAGATCGTGCTGGAGTTCTGCAGGAAGACGTGGTCGATGGTGGCACCGATGTTCTCGCGCACGAGGTTCGCCGCATGCAGCCCGCGCATCGTCTCGTAGAGCCAGTCACCGCGGTCCTCGAGGAAGTCGTTATAGCTCCAGCGCGCGAACGAGCGGTGCCGGTTCGAGATCTTCCAGTCGATCCGGTTGCTGAGCGCCACGTAGTCCCAGTTGTAAGGGGTCGCCGAGGCCAGATAGTTGTTCCGCCCTTCGGCGTCCACGATGCCGGTCGGGTTGTTCGGTCTCGGGAAGATCGGCAGATAGGCGGCGTAGATCGGGTTGAGCACCGGTACCTGGTTGTTCGGGAATGGATCGCGCACGACGCGGCCGCCCACGAGCCGGGCCGTCCGGGGGTCATAGATCTGGTACTTCACCGGATCGAGCGCCAGCAGGTCCGAGAAGTCGCCTCTGCGATGCGCTTCGGTGGGCACCGTCCGGTTGACCTGGGTCGGCTGTTCGGTCTTCTTGTCCTTGAAGCCGTTGTAGCTGAAGAAGAAAAAGAGCCGGTCGGTGCCCTTGAACACTTTCGGCAGCCAGATCGGGCCGCCGGCGACCCCTGCCCAGCTGTTCGAGTACCCGGGCTGCACCTTGGGCTGGCTTCTCAGGCGCGCCGCGTCTGCGGTCCGCCCCTCACGCTCGGCCTGCTCGATGCCTCCGTAGTACGCGAGGTTGGTGGTGCTCTGGGTAGCGTTCCACTGCGGATTCCAGTACTGCCACGACGCACTGCCCCGGTAGGCGTTGGTGCCGCTCTTCGAGAGCATGCTGATGTTGGCACCGCTCGAATGTCCCTTCGAAGCATCGAAGCCCGCAGTTTCTACCTTGATCTCGGCGACCGTGTCGGTGTACGGCAGATAGCCCATCCGCCGGCCGCCACCCGCGTTCGGCACGCCGTCAAGCGAGTACTCGTTGCCGCCCACGCCGCCGGCCACGGTAATCGAGGAGGCGCCGGCGTTGGAGTGCAGACCCAGGTAATTCGAGGTCGCCACCCACTGGATTCCGGGCACACTGCGCGCGAGCAGCGCGGCGCTGTTGCTGTACATCGGCAGCGAATTCACCTGCCGATTCGTGAACACCTGGGAGGCGCTCGCGGTCGTCGCCAGCTGAGTCGCGTTGGCCGTGACCGTCACTTCATCGGTGACCGCGCCGAGCTCGAGGACGATCCGCACCTCGGCCCGAGTGTTCACCGCGAGCACGAGGCTCGTCTGGCTGAACTTCTTGAAGCCGTCGAGTTCGGCGCTCACGGTGTAGGTGCCCGGGAGCAGGTACGGGATCTCGAACGCCCCGCTCGGGTTGGTGACGGCATCGTTCCGGACATTGGTCTCGTCGTTGGTCACGACCACTGGCACGCCCTGGAGCACGCCACCGGACGCATCGCGCACCGTGCCGAACACCGTCGCGCGCGTCTCCTGGGCAGCCGCCGAACTGGTGCTGAAAAGCAGGATCAAGACATACCCCGTGACCCGCGACGTACTCGTCAGAAGCTGGCGGATCGTCGACATGCGTGACTCCTCGCGACGGCGGTCGGTCGCCCCGGACTCGTGAAGTCGCGGGACATTTATTTGAGGCCCGAACTTTAGTGGCTCGCCGGGACGCTGTCAAGCGCGACATGCCCCTGGAGCAGGGGAGCCCCGGCGGGGCCACTGGCGCGGCGGCACGCTTGACAGCCCCCGCAGCCGGACGTATCGTTCACCACTCGAACTAAAGCTCGTCTGGCCACAATGCCACCCATCGCCATCACCTCGACTGAAACCGTGCGTGACGTCAATCGTCACCGGATCCTCGGCCTGATCCGCGCCAGGCAGCCGATCTCCCGCGCCGAGATCGCCCGCCAGACCGGATTGCAGCCGAGCACCGTCTCCCTGATCACCGAACAATTGATCCGGCAGAACTGGGTCACGGAAGGGGCTGCGGGGCAGGCGCCGCGGGGTCGCAAGCCACGCCTGCTCTATCTCAACGTCGAACGGGCGCGCATTCTCGGTGTCGATATCCGCCCGGCGCTGACCACCATCGCGATTGCGGATCCGAATGGACGTGTCATCACCTACGAACGGATGCCGACGGCGCCCCAGCCGCGTCTCTTCGTGCGGAATCTCTGTCGCCGCCTGCAGGCGTTTCTCCGCGCGCACCCGCGGCTCGTCTGCGAGGGGATCGGCGTGACGGTGCCGGGCGGCGTGGATCACGCCCGACGGCGGCTGGTCGCCGCGCCCAACCTGGGATGGCGCGACATCGATCTCAAGGCGCCGATCGAACTTGCGACCGGCATCCCGGTGGAACTGGAAAACGCGGCCAACGCCTGCGCCATCGCGGAAGCATCTTTCGGCACCCACCGCGAGATGAAGGACCTCGTGGTCGTAACAGTCTCCGAAGGGATCGGAACCGGTATCATCAGCGGCGGTCGCCTGGTCCGCGGGGCCTCCGGACTCGCCGGCGAGTTCGGTCACGTGAGTTTCGACGAACGGGGCCCCCTCTGCAGCTGCGGACGGCGCGGCTGCTGGGAGGTCTACGGGTCGAATACGGCCGCGCTCCGCGCCTACTCGGAGGCCCTGGGCCGCACGGCATCGGTCGGCCCCGCTC
>JACDBQ010000549.1 GCA_013694845.1 Acidobacteriota bacterium | reverse complement strand
CATGGGGCGCGGGTGATTCGGGAGCCCCGGCGCGGATACGGCCGCGCGTGTCTCACAGGGCTCGAGCACGTCGACACCGCCGCCGATGTCGTGGTGTTTCTCGACGGCGATTACAGCGATCGTCCGGAGGAACTGCCGCAACTCCTCGCTCCGATCGAGGCGGGACGCGCAGACCTGGTTCTCGGCTCCAGGTTGGCGGGCACGAGAATGCGCGGCGCGTTGCCATGGCATTCGATTCTCGGGAATCGCGTCGCGGCCGGTCTGATTCGCCTCGTCTCTGGCCTGAGGCTGACCGACCTCGGACCGTTCCGCGCCGCCCGCCCGGCGATGCTCCGCGCGCTGACGCTGCAGGAACAGACATACGGCTGGCCGGTCGAGATGCTGATCAAGGGCGCGGCGCGAGGCTATCGCATCGTTGAGGTGCCCGTGAGCTACCACCCACGCATCGGCACGTCGAAGATCACTGGAACCGTGCGAGGTTCGATGGGCGCCGCATGGTGCATTTTCTCGGGCATCATCAAGTACCGCCTGAAAGAGCTCGGCGTCGGGACGGCGAAGGACAAGCCGTGATGGACGGTCCGGGGACCCTGTCGCAGCGCGTCCTGGTCGTCATGGCGAAAGCGCCTCGCCCGGGACGCGTCAAGACGCGCCTCACGGTCGAGTATCCCGTCGTGTCGATCGTAGAGCTGTATCGCTGCCTCCTGGACGACACGCTGGCGCTCGCCTCATCGATCCCGAACACCCAGCTGGCGGTGATGGCGCCGCACGAGGACCTTCGCGAGCTTGCGACGTTGTTGCCGGCCGGTGTCAGCGGCGTTGCCCAGCAGGGCCGCGGCCTGGCGGCCGCGCTCACGTCCGTCTTCGACACGTTCACGTGGGAAGGACCGCGCCGCGTGATCGCCTTCAACAGCGACAGTCCGCATCTTCCGCCCCGCGTCCTGGATGACGCATTCGAGGCGCTGCTGACGCACGACCTCGTCGCGGGCCCGACCGATGACGGCGGTTATTACCTCGTGGGCGCGACCGCGCCGCACGCGAGACTCTTCGATCCGACACCTATGGGGACGACGAGCGCGTTGGATTCATTACTCGCGAACGCCCGCGGAATGGGGCTGACGTACCGGCTGACAGAGGAGTGGTTCGACGTGGACGTCGCCAGCGATCTCTCGCGCCTCGCGGAGGCGCTTCGACAGGATTCGTCGGCCGCGCCGCGTACCGCCGCGCTGCTCCGCTCATGGTCGGATCGGGCCGTGACGAGTCCCGCTCGCGGCCCGAATCCTGACGCGCGATGAGCGGTCACCGCCTGATGGGGTGCGCCGTCGCCATCGGGACGGCCTTCGTGCTGCTTCGCCGGCTGTCCCCACGCGACGGTTCACCGATTTTCTTCTGGATCCTTGCGGTTGGCGCCGTGGCGTACCTGCTTGCGGTGCGAGAGCTGTTCCAGAAGCGCTTCCCGTCGCGAGCGATCCTGTTGTGGGGTCTCGCGCTGGCGCTGACGTGGAGGATTCCGCTGGCGCTCGCGCCGGCGGGTGGGAATAGCGACCCCTACCGGTACGTCTGGGACGCCCGCGTGCAGCGCGCCGGACACAATCCCTACATCGCTCGCGCGAACGATCCCGCTCTGGAGTGGATCCACACACCGCTCACGCGGCGCATGAACAACCCGGACGTGCCCAGTCCGTACCCGCCGGTGGCGCAGCTTTATTTCCGAGGCGTGACAGCCCTCCACGAGTCGACCGAAGCGCTCAAGATCTCGCTCGTCGTCTGCGAGGGGTTGCTCGTCCTGGTGATGTGGCGGTGGCTCGTGCTGCGGGGGATGGACCCATCCTGGGTGCTTGCCTACGCCTGGCATCCGCTCGCGACGCTGGAGATATCACGCAACGGCCACCTCGATGTGCTCGGCGCGCTGCTGATCTGCCTGTCGGCCCTCGCGCTGCATCGCGGCCGGCTGGCCCGGGCGTCGGTGTGGTTCGCGCTGGCTGTCGGCGCCAAGCTGCTCCCCGTCGTCCTCCTCCCGCTGTATTGGAGACGCGTGCGGCTGAGGGACGCGCTGATCGGCGCCTCA
>JACDBQ010000386.1 GCA_013694845.1 Acidobacteriota bacterium | reverse complement strand
CCCCGCACCCCGCACCCCGCACCCCGGGCCTACGGCCTCGGCCGCCACGCCGTCCGCTGCAGCAGCACCAGCGTCCACGCGTTGACCGCAACGGTCGCGCCCGCCTCGTGCTCCGCTCCCCCGTCATCCTCGGACATGCGATCGATGTCCTGGAACGTATCGATCAGGACGCGCCACTTCGTGCCCCACTTTTCCCTGGGCACCGTGAATGCCAGCGGTTCGTGACCGGCGTTGAACATGACGTAGAAGCTCTCGTCGTAGACGCGCTCCCCGCGTTCGTCGGGGGTCGGGATCGCGCGCCCGTTCAGGAACACGCCGAGCGATTTCGCAAACCCGACCTGCCAGTCGTCCTCGGACATCTCTTGGCCGGCCGGTGTGAACCAGGCGATGTCGCTGACGGCCGTGCCGTGGATCGGACGCCCCTGGAACCAGCGGCGCCGGCAGAAGACAGGGTGCTGGTGCCGGAGCCGGACCAGGCGCCGGGTGAACTGGAGCAGGGCGTCGTCGGCCTTCTCCCACTCGTACCAGGAAATCTCATTGTCCTGGCAATAACCGTTGTTGTTGCCCAGCTGCGTGCGTCCCAGCTCGTCGCCGCCAAGAAGCATCGGGACTCCTTGCGACAGGAACAATGTGGCCAGAAAATTCCGCGCCTGTCGAGTGCGGAGCGCGCTGGTCGCCGCGTCGGCCGACGGTCCCTCGACCCCGCAGTTCCAGGACCGATTGTGGCTTTCGCCGTCACGGTTCCCCTCGCCATTCCCTTCGTTGTGCTTCTCGTTGTACGAAACGAGGTCGCGCAGGGTGAATCCGTCGTGGGCGGTGATGAAGTTGACGCTGGCGTAGGGACGCCGCGCGTTACCTTGATAGAGATCGGAGCTGCCGGTCAGACGGTAGGCGAACTCCGCGAGCGTCCGGTCCGTCCCCCGCCAGAAATCACGAACGGTGTCTCGGTACTTGCCGTTCCACTCCGACCAGAGCGGTGGAAAATTGCCGACCTGGTAACCGCCTTCGCCGACGTCCCACGGCTCGGCGATCAGTTTCACCTGGCTGACGACCGGGTCCTGCTGGATCAGATCGAAGAACGCCGACAGCCGATTGACATCATGAAGCTCGCGGGCCAGCGTGGCGGCGAGGTCGAATCGAAAGCCGTCCACGTGCATGTCGAGGACCCAGTATCGCAGGCTGTCCATCAGCAGCTGGAGCACGTGAGGGTGACGCATGTTGAGCGTGTTCCCGGTGCCGGTGTAATCCATGTAGTAGCGCTTGTTGTCGCCGACGAGCCGGTAGTAGGCCGCGTTGTCGATCCCCTTGAACGACAGCATCGGCCCGAGATGGTTTCCCTCAGCCGTGTGGTTGTAGACGACGTCGAGGATCACCTCGATACCTGCCGCGTGCATCGTCTTGACAAGGTGCTTGAACTCCTGGACCTGCGCGCCGCGCTGCGGGTCGGACGTGTACTCGTTGTGCGGCGCCAGGTAGCCGATCGAGTTGTAGCCCCAGTAATTGCGCAGCCCCCTGGCAACGAGCGTCGAGTCCTGCACGAACTGGTGGACCGGCAGCAGTTCAACCGCCGTGATCCCCAGCTTCTGCAGGTACTTCACCGCCACCGGATGCGCCATGCCGGCGTACGAACCGCGGATCTCCGGCGGAATGTCCGGGTGCCTTTGGGTGAAGCCTCTCACGTGGGTTTCGTAAACCACGGTGCGATGCCACGGCGTGTTCGGGCGGCGGTCGGCTCCCCAGTCGAAGAACGGGTTGATGACGACGCTCTTGGCGACATAAGGCGCGCTGTCGGTGTCGTTCCTGGACGCTTCCGGGTCGGTGAAGTGGTACGGAAAGATCGCCTCGTTCCATTCCCAGAGCCCGTCGATCGCCTTGGCGTAGGGATCGAGCAGGAGCTTGCTCGGATTGCACCATTGACCGTGCTCGGGCGCCCAGGGTCCATGGACCCGGAACCCGTAGCGGCGTCCGGGCCTCACGTTGGGCAGGTACCCGTGCCAGCAGAGAGCCGTCATCTCGGGCAGGTCGATACACGTCTCCCGCCCGTCGTCATCGAACAGACAGAGCTCGACCCTGGTTGCCGCTTCCGAGAAAACGGAAAAGTTCGTCCCAACGCCATCGAACGTGGCGCCAAGTGGGTACGGTTGTCCAGGCCATATCTGCATCTGACTCCAGGTGAATCCGAGCGGGCCAGTCACCTCGGAAGGGTGCCAGTCCCCGGGCACGTCGGTGCGGGGACAGGCACCTGGGAAGGGTGCCAGTCCCCGGGCATTATTCATGACCTGTGCCGCGGGTGTAAGCTTCGCCGGTGATCGGCGCGGGGACCGGTCGTGGAGGATTGATTCATGCGCACTCGACTGCCTCTGTTTGCTGTGACCGCCGCCTGTGCGGGCGCACTTGCCGTCGTTACCAGCGTGAGCGCCCAACGGCAGGACGCACCACCTCGCACTGACCGCCTGACGCTCGACACCTTCCTGGAGATGGAGACTGTCACGGACCCGCAGCTGTCGCCTGACGGCAGTCAGATCCTGTACACCCGCGGCTGGGTCGACAAGATGAACGATCGACGCGAATCGGCGCTCTGGATCATGAATGCAAACGGCAACCGGAATCGCTTTCTGGTGAAGGGCTCCAACGCGCGGTGGTCGCCATCGGGCGATCGCATCGCATACGTTGCGCCGGGTGAGCCCCGCGGTTCTCAGCTCTTCGTGCGCTGGATGGATGCCGAGGGCGCGACGTCCCAGGTCACCCGCGTGGACCAATCGCCGGCCAGCATCGCGTGGTCACCAGACGGCACGCAGCTCTCTTTCACCGCCCTGGTTGAGGAACGCAACAACTGGCCCATCAAGCTGCCCAAGCCCCCGGCTGGCGCAAAATGGACCGAAGCGCCCCGCATCGTCGAGCGACTGCATTATCGGCGAGACCGGTCCGGGTTCACCGACAACGGCTTCCGCCACCTCTTTCTGGTGCCCGCCATCGGCGGCACGCCGAGGCAAATCACTGCGGGAAACTTCGATCATAACGGCACCGAATGGACGCCAGACGGCAAGAGCATCCTGTTCAGTGGCCTGCGCGTCGAGGCCGACGACTATCAATGGCGCGAATCGGAGATCTACGCGGTGGACGTTGCCGATGGCAACATCCGTCAGCTGACCCACCGGAAGGGGCCCGACAGCAATCCGTCGGTGTCGCCGGACGGCAGACAGGTCGCCTATACAGGCAACGATCACAGCCGCGACACCTGGACCGACAGCAAGTTGTATGTCATGAACATCGACGGCTCCAGCCCCCGGCTCGTGTCGGGCGACTGGGACCGCTCGCCCGGCAGTCTCGAGTGGTCGGCTGAGGGATCGGGCCTCTATTTCACCGCGCAGAGCGAGGGCGCCCAGAACCTGTATTACCTGCCGATCGGCGTGAACCCCGGCAAGGTGACGCCGGTCACCAGGGGCGCTCACATGCTGGCGGTTTCGGACATCTCTGACAAAGGCGTCGCCGTCGGCACCCTGACCAGCTTCCACAAACCGGGCGACATTGTCGCCTTCGACCTGGGGCCCAGACGAAAAGCTGGAGAGGCACTCGAAGCGGAGGCGATGAAGCAGCTCACGTTCGTGAACAACGACGTGCTCACTGGTAAGAAGCTGGGCGACGTCAAGGAGATCTGGTACACGGCTCCTGACGGCCTGAAGATTCAGGGCTGGTACATCACGCCGCCCGACTTCGACGCCTCGAAGAAGTACCCCATGCAACTCCACATTCACGGCGGCCCGCACAGCATGTACAACGTGGGTTTCAACTTTGCCTGGCAGGAGCACGCGGCCAGCGACTACGTCGTCCTCTACACGAACCCGCGCGGCAGTACGGGCTACGGCAGCATTTTCGGCAATGCGATCAAGAACGCGTACCCGGGTAAGGATTACGACGACCTGATGACGGGCGTCGACACGGTGATCGCGAAGGGCTTCGTCGACAAGGAGAACATGTTCGTGACCGGCTGCAGCGGTGGCGGCGTGCTGACTGCGTGGATCGTCGGGAAGACCGATCGCTTTGCGGCCGCCTCGGCTAACTGCCCGGTCATCGACTGGCTGTCGTTCGTCGGCACGACCGACGGCGCGAGCTGGTACTACAACTTCGACAAGCTCCCGTGGGAAGATCCGACCGAACACCTCAGGCGTTCACCACTCACCTATGTCGGCAAGGTGAAGACGCCGACCATGCTGATGACCGGCGTGAACGACTTGCGCACGCCCATGCCCCAGACCGAGCAGTTCTACAGCGCGTTGAAGCTGCTCAAAGTACCGACCGC
>JACDBQ010000546.1 GCA_013694845.1 Acidobacteriota bacterium | reverse complement strand
CACAAGGAGAGGATCAAGCACCTGCGAAAACGTGTGGACGTCCTGACGATGACGGCGACACCGATCCCGCGCACGCTCAATATGTCGCTTGCCGGGATCCGCGACATGTCGATCATCGAGACCCCGCCGCGCGATCGCCTCTCGATCCAGACCAACGTGGTCAAGTTCGATTCCGCCGTCATCGCGCGCGCGATCCGCACCGAGATGGAGCGCGGGGGGCAGGTGTTCTTCGTCCACAACCGGGTGGAGTCGATCTACTCGCTCGGCAACCTGATCACCCGGCTCGTGCCCGAGGCGCGGGTGGGCATCGGCCACGGACAGATGAACGACGAGGCGCTCGAAGGAGTGATGGTGGACTTCGTCGGGCACCGATACGACGTGCTGCTCGCGACGACGATCATCGAGAACGGCCTCGACATCCCCAACGCGAACACGATGATCGTCAATCGGGCCGATCGCTACGGGCTGGCGCAGCTGTATCAGCTTCGCGGCCGGGTCGGGCGATCCGATCGGCGCGCCTACGCCTATCTGCTCGTGCCACCCGATGAGTCCCTGTCACCGGTCGCCAAGAAGCGGCTGGCCGCCATCCGTGAGTTTTCTGACCTGGGAAGTGGATTTCGAGTGGCCGCGATGGACCTCGAGATCCGCGGCGCCGGCAATCTCCTGGGCGGCGAGCAGAGCGGCCAGATAGAAGCCGTCGGCTTCGACACCTACATGAAGCTCCTGGAGCAGACCATCAAAGAGCTCAAGGGCGAGGAGATCGAAGATGACGTCCGCGCGACCGTGAATCTTCGCGTCGATCTGCGAATCGATGAAGATTACATTCCGGATATGAACCAGCGGCTCACGGTTTACCGCCGCATGGCGGCGGTCCGGAACGAGGACGAGCTGCGCCGCCTGGTCGACGAGGTCCGCGACCGCTACGGCACCCCGCGCGAATCAGTCATGAACCTCGCCGAATACGCGTCGATCCGCCTGCTTGCCGACCGGATCGGCCTTGAATCGGTAGACCGGGAAGCTCAAACCGTCGTCTTAAAGTTCAGGCCCGACGCGAAGCTGGACCCGACCCGGTTGTTTCACCTGGTCCAGCAGCGCGCAGACCTGACGCTGGTGCCCCCGGCTACCCTGAAACTGAACCTGGCGGGGCCGGCCGAGCGGCCCGCTCCGGCCCCGGCCGCCGTGCCGTCGCTTCGGCAGGACGGGCGGATCACGCGCAGTTCCTTATCGAAGCGTGGGAAGGATCCGGTGGCGAGCGGATCCTGGTGGGCGGCCCGGGCCAGGGCCGGCGAGGTCACTGGGGGGTTCACGAAAGACGAGATCATGCGACCCGCCAGGGAGGATCCCCGAGGCGACGCGGGCGTTTTCAGTCGAGTGTCGGCGCTCCTGCGGGATTTGGGCCACAGCCGGTAAGGCTGTAAGATACTGGATATAGAGAGTTTAGGCCATGGGGCTCACAGTCACCGTGCATAAGGGGCGATTGCCCACGGTTCAACAGGCGCCGTTCTGTCACGGTTCTGCCACGGTTCAACACGGTTTAACACGGTTTCTTCGGTCACGGGCCACACGGTTCCATTGTTACGGTTCAACGCGGTTGCTCGAGGCTCTTCAGATGAAAGTTTTTTTTGCGCTTCTCACCGCCGTGGCACTCGCGGTTCCCATGCACGCGGAAATCATCGAGCAGGTGCTGGTGAAGGTGAACGGCGACATCATCACCAAGACCGAGCTCGAGACGCGGCAGATCGATGCGCTCCGCCGCCGGATGGGCAGCCAGGTCGACGCCGCAGCCCTCAAGAATGACGCGGAGCTCCGGAAGGCGCTGTTGGAGATTACCCCTGGCCTGCTGGTCGACGCGATCGACGAGTTGATCGTGATTCAGCTCGGGCGCGAGAAGGGTTACAAGCTCAGTGACGACCAGTTCAAGAGCTGGCTCGAGAATCTGCGCAAGGAGCAGAACCTGCAGGACGAGCAGCGCTTCCAGGCTGCGCTACGGCAGGAGGGCATGTCGATCGACGATCTGCGGAAGAACGTCGAGCGGCAGTTCCTCGTCTCGCGAGTGCAGCAGGACGAAGTCGGTTCGAAGCTGTCGATCACCGAAGAAGAGGCACGGCAGTATTACGCCGGTCACAAGAATGAATTTGTCGAACCCGCGAGCGTCACGCTTCGCGAGATCCTCATCGACGTCCCCACCACGACCAAGGGTGGCGAAGCTGGCGTCAACGTCGCGGCCGACGACGAAGCGAAGACGAAAGCCGACACGGTGCGGGCGCGGATCGCGGCCGGTGAAGACTTCGGGAAGGTTGCTTCCGAAGTGTCCGACTCCCCTTCCAAGGCGAATGGCGGATTGATCGGTCCGTTGCCGCTCAGCGAGGTTTCCGAGGCGCTGACCAAGGCTCTTTCGTCAATGAAGCCCGGAGACGTGACCCAGCCGACGCGGACGCCGCGCGGCTTCCAGATCCTGAAGCTCGAGACGATGACGAGCGCGGTGGCGCAGCCGTTCGAGGGCGTACGGGACGTGGTCGCAGACAAGGTCTACGCCGCGCGCCAGCAATCCGAGATGCGCAAGTTCCTTGCCCGGGTCCGTTCTCAGGCGCTGATCGAATGGAAGAACGCGGATCTGAAGAAGCTCTACGAACAGCGGGTCGCGTCTCCTCCGACGACGCAATCGAACTGACTGTGGGCTCCGGCACCGCCTGGTGCGCGATCTGGACGCGTTCGCGGCACGAGCAAGTGGTTCGCGACCAGCTCCAGCAGAAGGGTGTCGAGGCGTTCCTTCCCACGATCCCCAAGTGGAGCCGCTGGAAGGACCGCAAGAAGAAAATCGACTGGCCCCTCTTCCCGGGCTACTGCTTCGCGCGCTTCGATGCGCAGGAGCGCCTCCCGATTCTGAAATGCGCCGGCGTGGTCAGTATCGTCTCGTTCGACGGGGATATCGCGGAGATCCCGGAACCGGAGATCAGCAGTATCCGCCGGCTGGTCGAGAGCGATCTTCAATATGATCCCTGCCCTCTCATCCGCGAAGGAATGATGGTCGAAGTGATTCACGGTCCGTTGAAGAGTGTCATCGGACGCCTGGTCCGCAAGGGCGCCCACGCGCGTCTCATTCTCGCCGTGGATCTGATCGGTCAGGCGGTGAGCGTCGAAGTCGATGCCGCCGACGTCCGGGCGTACTGACCCGCGCCGCACATCACCATGAAGATAGGCACCGTAGACATCGCTCCGTCGTTCGCGCTGGCCCCGATGGCCGGGATGACCGACACCGCGTTCCGGCGGCTCGTGAAGCGCCGCGGCGGCTGCGGTCTCGTGGTCACCGAGATGGTCAGCTCGGAAGGGCTGGTGCGCGGGATCGACCGGACGCTCGAATATGCGGAGTACACGGACGAAGAGCGGCCTGTGTCCATCCAGATTTTCGGCGGGGACCCGGGGAAGATGGCGGCTGCGGCCCAGATCGTCGAGGGGATGGGGGCGGACGTCGTAGACGTAAACATGGGCTGCCCGGTCGCGAAAATCGCGAAGCACAGCGCCGGCTGTAGCCTGATGCGCGAACCGGCGCAGGCGGCCAGCGTGGTGCGGGCGATGACGCGCGCCGTCAGGATTCCGGTCACGGTCAAGATGCGGGCAGGCTGGGATGCGACCCAGGTGAACGCCCCTGAGCTCGCCCGCATGATCGAAGACGCCGGTGCGTCAGCCATCGCGGTGCATGGCCGGACCGCGGCGCAGTCCTACTCGGGCGTCTCGGACTGGGAGTTGGTCGCGCGGGTGGCCGCGGGCCTGTCGATTCCGGTATTCGGCAGTGGCGATTGCATCGAGCCCGCGCAGGTGATCGATCGACTTCATCGGGGCGTGGCGGGCGTGCTCGTCGGACGCGGCGCGCTGCGGAATCCCTGGATCTTCGAGCAGGCCGCAGCCCTTGCGGCTGGCCGCATGCCACGCGAGATCACCAACGACGAGCGCGGCCGCTTTCTGCTGGAGTACATCGCGCTGTTGCAGAACGAGCGGCTTGACGAGGCGGAAGGCTTCAGACATGTCGCACCCGGCCAGCTGCCGGACGCCACGGGCCCGGCGCGCGGTCACGATCGCTGGGTGATCAACAAGCTCCGGGCGCTGAATTCCTGGTACACCAAAGGCATCGACAACGGATCGCACCTGCGGATAGCGGTAAACGCCGCCGAATCCATTCCGCATCTGCGCGCGATCGTCGAAGACTTCTTTCTCGCCGAAGATCGCCGGGCCGAGAGCCTTCGATATGCCGGAGGCGCGATCTCGCGCTCGTGAGCCCTGACCACACCGCGGGTGCGAGTCCGTCCGCTTACTCCAGGGCGATGAAATCTGCGGGGGTGCCGTCTGCGGCGTCGGTCATCTGGAAGTCGTAGGCGAGTGCGCGAACCGCCGACGCCGTGAAGTGGCTGCCGATGGCCGCGTGCGCGGGATGACGCAGATACTGTTCGAGCCCAGCCCGATCGTCGAACTCCATCAGAGCTGCGTATTGGAAGTCGACCGGCATGATCTGTTCGTAGCCCGGAAAGCCATGCCGGATCCGTTTGCCCGCGCGGAACCGCCGGACCGAAGGAATCACGGTGGCGGCGTGGGCAAGCTCCAGCAGCAGCGTTTGCCGCTGCTCCAAGGTCAGATCGGCAC
>JACDBQ010000324.1 GCA_013694845.1 Acidobacteriota bacterium | reverse complement strand
CCACGTTCGGGGTCGGTGGCGGTGGCCCGGCAAAGCTCGATGGATGGCAACAGGTCTTCGGCGGCGGGCTCAAGCCGCACGTCGAGATGGGGGGATGAGTAGCTCTCAGCTCTCAGCTGTCAGCTGGAAGCTGGAAGCTGCTCAGCCGTGATTGCCGTGGCCTTCCTGAGCGCAGCAGAGCGTCGACGGCGCGCGGGCCCCGTTACCCGCCTCTGCAACACACCGACGAAGCCATCGATCGTCGACGTGTGACCCATTACGAATCGGGATACGAAACGAAAGATCGGGTTGTAGACCTCGCCATGTTCGGTGATCCGAAGACGGGTGCCGGATCCTTGGGGAGCGAGATCGTAGGTCCAGGTGCCGCCGAACGGCAGGTCCGGGTCCGCGATCCGTACACGCAGACGCTCGGGAGACCGGCTTTCCACCACTTCGAACGTGATGACGTCACTCCCGACATACTGGCGCCACTTGAGCGGCGCCCTGGCAAGAATATCGACCCGGGTGACGTCCGGGCGCCATTGTGGATATTTCGAGACGTCCACGATCAGATCGAACAGGACCGCCGGCTGGGCGCTGACCAGCGCGTCGCGCGCGGCCACGTGGTTCTGCGGTAACACGTATCCGATGGCGCCCACGAGGCCGACCAGAAGAGTGATGACCGCCACGCTCCATGTCGCGACCTTCACAACCGTCCTCGAGTTGTTTCCCATGCCTGGTCATCCCTGTCGGCGGGTCCCGCGAGCTGCAGCAGGATGGCGCGACCCCAGCCGGCGACGACAATGACTTCGCGATTGACCTTCCAGGTGACGCTGCCCGGCCCGGTCCGAACGGCACCCGCCGCGTCCAGCCGATCGCGTCTCGCCGCCCGGTGACGCTCGAATGCCGGGTTCGTCACGTGGACCACCCGGCATTGTTGCATGCCGAGTGGCGCCTTGGTCCGTCCGGCCCGAACCTCGCCACGTCGGTGTCTGGCGGGTCAAACACTGGCGGAAGATTCAACCTTGCTGTAGCCTTGCATCTGCTGCTTGGATTGCCTTCGAGCATCCTCATCTTCGGGGGTTTCATGTCTGATCCGCGCAACGTCGCACACGCCAAGAAGGTCACCCAGGAAAAGAAGCATCACGGCACGGAAGCGAGGCCGGAGGATACGCCCGCCGTGCAGCCGGGCAAGAAATCGGCGGCGGCGAAGAAGAAGCGCGACCCCGCCGGAGCTGCCACCGTGTCCGATGACATCGCGACCGCCGACAGTGCCGTTACGAGCGAGATCCCCACGCCCAGGCCCGCGGCCGCGCTGGAAGGCTCACTGGCGGTGCTCGCGAAGCTCAAGGAGATGGAGTTCCATTCGCGCGCGAATCTCGAGCGGCTCGCCGAGCTGGCGATGACAGTCGAGGACGAGTTGAAGCAGAAAGAGATCGTCAGCCCTCTCGGCGAGGTCTATTCCGCGCAGAACGCCTTCCAGACCAAGCTCACGGCACTGATCGACGCGTACAAGGTCGAGTGCGACCGCCTGCAGGGAGAGAGCGCATAGCGGGCTGACTCGTGGCGCCGTCGGTGGCGCCGAATGAGCGGCTGGGTCAGAGATCGAGCACGGAATCCAAGCCGCGATGGACGCCAACGAGCGTCGAGACCTTGCGAATCGCGAGCAGAGCTCCCTCCGCGTACGGACGCGCGCTGTTGCCCGAGTCGTGACGGATCGTCAGCCTTTGATCCGGCATCCTGAAGGTGATCTCGGCGCTGATCACATAACCGGGCAGACGGATGGAGTGTACCTGAGAGCCGGCGACCGTAGCGCCTCGAGACTCTCGAAGACCAACCGTACTGGTCAGAGGAACGGTGGGCTCAGGGTTGCGGACGTGCGACAGGCGAAACGCAAGCTCGCGAGCCGTCCCGCTCGGGGCGTCGACTTTGGCGTCGTGCCCATAGTCGATGATCTCCCATTGAGGGATGAGCCGGGCCGCGATTTCGGCAAACTTCTGGAGCAGCACGACCGTCAGGGCGAAGTTGCCACAGGCCAGCACCCCGCGATGCTGCCGGCGCGCGACCGCGTCGATCTGGACGAAATCTCTGTCGGTGAGACCGGAGGTTCCTACCACGACGTGC
Source organism: Acidobacteriota bacterium (assembly GCA_013694845.1). Classification (GTDB taxonomy): domain Bacteria; phylum Acidobacteriota; class Vicinamibacteria; order Vicinamibacterales; family 2-12-FULL-66-21; genus JACDCA01. The sequence goes on along the minus strand of JACDBQ010000324.1, from coordinate 5,459 downwards.
GCCCGATGCTCGAGCGCGGCCAGGATGTTCGTCCTGGCGGTATCGGGCTTGGTGTACTCGACAAAGACGTCGCAGGGATTGACCAGCGCCTCGGCGGCCGACGCGTAAATGGACCCGGTGAGCGACGGCTCACCCAGCACCTCGCCCAGAATACGGCCGGCATCCTTACGTGCGACCGCAGCGACCAGCGCGAGGTCGGCAGTCTTCGCAATCGCGCGTGCCAGTTCGGAACCCGCCCAACCGGTTGCGCCGGCGAGACATACGTTGAGCACTTGGAGTTGGCCTTTCAGCTCGCATTCAAGGGGTTGAGGCGCACGCGCTCCGAAGCATATCGCCCGGGGAGTAACCGTATAAATGTTGTCCACGGTCTTACCGCGAACAGTGGGTGAATGCTTCCGTTTGAAGGCCAGCTTCAATATCGCCCCGTTTCCGGCGGACGTGCAGGTCATCCTTCGCGCCATGAAGCGATACGGGATCATGCTGGCCGACAATGGCTCGGCCTGGTTCATCTCGGGCCGGCCCGACCCTCGGTGGAACGACGACAACCTCCGCAGCCTGGGGCAACTTCTGGGCTCGAACTTCGAAGCCGTCGATGCCACCGTGTTGAGAATGGATCCGAGCTCAGGAGCGGCGATTCAAAGTGGCGTGACGGTCACGGTCAGTCCCTCGTCGGCGGTCGTTCGAACGGATCGCCCGCAGACGTTCACGGCAACGGTCACCGGAGGGCCGAGCACGGTCACGTGGAGCGTGGACAACGTGGCCGGTGGCGACGCCGTGGTTGGGATCATCGACGGCAACGGTCAATACTTCGCACCTTCGTCGGTGCCTACTCCGGCACCCGTCACCGTGCGCGCCGCCAGCACCGGCGCGCCGACATCATCGGGCGTCTCCTCGGTCACCATCCTTGTGCGGCCCAGTCTTTCGTCACTCAGCCATCTCCAGTCGCGAATCGTACGAAGCAGTTCACGGCCAAGGTCCAGAACAGCTCCAACCCCTCGGCGGTCTGGACGGTGAACGGGGTCGGCGGCGGGAATTCGACGGTCGGCACGATTAGTTCGTCTGGCCTGTATCGAGCGCCGGGCTCGGTGCCGAACCCGGCAATCGTGACGGTGCGCGCCACCGCTGCGGCGGATCAGACCAAGACGGCGGCCGCTTCGGTGACGATCACGAGAAAGTAGCGAGCCCGCGCCACAATGGGGGCATCGAGACGGACACGGTCCCCTCATCGCGGCGAGAGCGCAACGATCCCCGCGCTCGACCGCGCGGTCGCCGAGAAACGCGTTGAGAATGTAATGCTCATCTCGCGTGACGGCTGTGCTCAAGACGTGTCGGCACGTAGAATGTCATGACCTTCTCCGAGTTCCGAGGTTGTGACATGCCGACACGTGCTCATTTCTGCGCTGCTTTTTTCCTGGTCTCTTCTATCGGGCTGGCCTGGAAACCCGCCGCACAAACGGCGCAACCGCGCTCGCTCTACGACCGATACACCGAGCCGATTCCAATCTTCAAGACGGGCCTCGGCACGTTCACGAAGCCGATGTCTTCGACCAACCAGCGCGCGCAGGCGTATTTCGACCAGGGCTTCCAGATGATGTACGCCTTTGCCAAGCCCGAGGCCGTCCGGTCGTTCCGCGAAGCGTGGAGAGTCGATCCCGAGTGCGCGATCTGTTACTGGGGTGAAGCGTGGGCGTGGGGATCGTATCTCAATGCCCCGATGAAGGACGAGGAGGCGCCGCACGCGTACGCCGCGGTTCAGAAAGCGCTCTCGCTGAAGGATCGCGCCACGGCGAAGGAACGGGCGCTGATCGAAGCGATGGCGGTGCGCTATGTCGAGAAGTTCGACGCGGCCACGCGGGTCGAGCAGGATCGAGCCTACAGGGATGCCATGGAGAAAGTCTCAGCGCGGTATCCCGATGATCTCGAAATCGCCACTCTCTATGCCGATTCCCTGTTCCTGCTGGAGCCCCGGCGCGGCACGCGGGACGTGAATGATCCGAACGTCCGACGCCTGCACCAGGTGCTGGAGAGCGTCCTGTCGCGAGACCTGCGTCATCCAGGCGCCTGCCACCTCTACGTCCACGCCACCGAGTCCACGATTGTGCCGGGACGCGCCGAAGCCTGCGCCGAGTTCCTGGGTCGCTCGATCCCGGGCGCCAGTCACATCAATCACATGCCGTCGCATACCTGGAACGAAGTGGGCCGTTGGGGGGACTCGGTCCGCGCCAATCTCGAAGCGTGGCATTCGGATCAGAAGGCGGCCGTCAGCGAGGGGTTTGCGATCTATCCCGAGCACAACCTGCACATGCTGCTGTATGCCGCGTCGTACGACGGACAGGGAGCGATCGCGATGCGCGCCGGCAAGGACTATACAAAGCTGACGGGCGAGTCGTTTTACGAGGTGCTGACCCTGATCCGATTCGGCCGCTTCGATGAGGTCCTCGAAGTGACGAACCGGCCGAAGCCCGATATCCAGGGGGCGTTATGGGACTTCGCGCAGGGCTACGCGCACCTCAAACAGGGCCACCTGGATTTCGCGGATCTCTATCTCGCCCGCGTCAGGAACGCCGCCGAGACCTCGACGGCAAAATTTCGCATGCACACCGCGAAGGACCTGCTCACCATCACGGCCGGCATTCTCGAGGGGGAGATTCAGCGGACGGCAGGAGATCTCCCCGGCGCGCTGGCGTCCTTCCAGCGCGCCGCTGATGTGCAGGACGCGCTCGTCTATGACGAGCCGGAGCCGCTGCCGTTCGCAGCCCACCACTGGCTCGGTGCCGCGCTCCTCGAGAGCGGCCGCTTCGACGTTGCGGAGAAGGCCTATCGGGCCGACCTGAAGGAGCACCCCCGCAATGGCTGGTCGCTGCTCGGCCTGGAGCAGGCCCTTGCGGGCAGGGGGATGCCGTCGGCGCAGGTCAGCGCCGATCGTGCGGCGAGCTGGGCCCGCGCTGACACCTGGATTCGATCGTCGCGCTTCTGATCCGTGGGGACGTGATGGCGCACCGAACGCGCCGGTCCCCCGCAGGAATAGCAGATCTGCACGTCGTATCCCGACGGTTGCAGGGCTTCCTTGACCGCGTCCCCGATCGCTCCCCACGGGCAAGTCGGGCAGGACCCACCGAAGATCGGGCGCTTGGCCGGAATGCCATTGGATTGGGCGTCCACGTGCGGATGGCCGGCCAGGACTCCGATGATCAGTGCCAGCAGTAGCGGACAAAGGTGCGTCGCATCGCGTTAATGTAACGCAGTGACGCTCGATCTCGAAGGACGCCGCGCGTCGATACGGCCATCGCCCGCGTGCTGGCAGATATCCCGAAATGGGGTGCTTCAGGTCAATGGACTCTCCATGCAACCTCGCGAAACAAGGGGCGACCCGGCACGGCGGTGAACGTCCGAGCCGGTGCCTCCTTTCAAACCTACCGGCGACCGCGGTAGAAGACTCCACCACCGCCGAGCAGGAGGATGAGGAGAATGATGATGACGATCGTAGTTGTGCTCATTGTGCAGGGAGTTATACCGCAATGCTGCGGGTTTGTCTTGTCCACGATGTCCGGGTTGCGGGCTTTGCCGCCGGCGGTGATTGGCCGGGCCTCGCAGGGTGTCTTACACGCTGTGGCACCCCGGCCTTGATGCGGCTACAATTCAGAGTCACGCGTGACGTTAACTGGCCCGGACCCTCGCCCTGTGCCTGCTGCCGCCGGATCGTCACAGTCTTCACCCGCGGTTGGCGCCTCTCCGCAGCCATACGACCTGAGCCTTACGATCATCAAGCCGTCGCACGGCTGGGCGCCGTTACGCCTGACGGAGCTCTGGGACTATCGCGAGTTGCTCTATTTTCTCGTCTGGCGTGACGTCAAGGTCCGGTACAAACAGACCGCGCTCGGCGTGGCCTGGGCCGTGCTGCAGCCGCTGCTGGCGATGTTCGTCTTCAGCCTGTTCTTCGGACGCCTTGCCCGGATGGAATCCGACGGACTTCCCTACCCGGTGTTCAACCTCGCCGGTCTGGTGCCCTGGACCTTCTTCGTCTTCGGTCTCACCGAAGCCGCGAACAGCCTGGTTGGCAGTCGCCACCTGATCACGAAGGTCTACTTTCCACGCATGCTCGTGCCGGTCGCGCCGGTGCTCGCCGGCCTCGTCGATCTCGCGATTGCCTTCGTGCTGCTCCTAGGCGTGATGGGCTGGTACGGCATCGTGCCGGGCATCGGGGCCCTGGTGGTGGTTCCGTTGGTGCTCCTTGCGTTCGTCACCGCGATCGGAGCCGGACTGTGGCTGTCCGCCCTCAACGTGCAGTACAGGGATGTTCGCTACATCCTGCCCTTCCTGAGCCAGCTCTGGCTCTTTGCAACCCCGATCGTGTACCCGAGCAGCCTCGTGCCGGCCGAGTGGCGGGCACTCTACGGACTCAATCCGATGGTCGGCGTCGTGGACGGATTCAGATGGGCCCTGCTCGGCACCGGAGCCCCTGGGGCCACGATCGCGGTCTCAGCCATCGCCGCACTCGCACTCGCCGGCGGCGGCGCGCTCTACTTCCGCCGGATGGAGCGGACGTTCGCGGACATCGTGTGAGCAGGCCACTGGCCCCTCCGGCCCTTCGCCTCACCGTCGTCGGCAAGCAGTATCGCCGCGGCATCCGCCGCGAAGGCTACCAGACCCTCCGGGAAGCGGTGACCGATCGGGTGCGGGCCTTCGCGACCCGAGTCGCGCGGCGCGAACAGGACCCGGGTTTGTTCTGGGCGCTCCGCGACGTGTCGATGGAGGTGCCGAGCGGATCCGCCCTCGGATTGATCGGGCCGAACGGCGCGGGCAAGAGCACGCTGCTCAAGATCCTTTCGCGCGTGACGGAGCCTACCACTGGGGAAATACAGCTATATGGACGGGTCGGTTCGCTGCTCGAGATCGGGACGGGCTTTCACCCGGAGCTCACTGGTCGTGAGAACGTCTTCCTGAACGGCGCCATTCTCGGCATGAAACGGGCCGAGATCCTCACCAATTTCGACGCCATCGTTGCCTTCGCCGAAGTCGAACCCTTCATCGACACCCCGGTGAAACACTACTCGAGTGGCATGTATCTGCGGCTCGCATTTTCGGTCGCTGCGCACCTCGAACCCGAGATTCTCCTGGTGGACGAGGTCCTCGCGGTGGGCGATGCAGCATTCCAGAAGCGCTGTCTGGGCAAGATGAACGACGTGACGCGTGAGGGCCGCACGGTCATCTTCGTCAGCCACAACCTGGATGCTATCCGGCGGCTGTGTTCGCATGCCGTCCTGCTCGAAAATGGGACGGTGGCCGCCTTCGGTGAGACCGCCGATGTCGTGTCCCAGTATCTATCGAGAGACTACAATCGGCCGGAACCGCGCACGCGGATCGATCTGTCTGCGGCCGCGCGCACCGGCACGGGCGCGGCGCGGTTCACGACCGTCTCTTATGACAGCGCCAGCGTCGAGGCAGCAGGCAGGCCGTAC
>JACDBQ010000321.1 GCA_013694845.1 Acidobacteriota bacterium | reverse complement strand
GCCATGGCCCGCTCGGCCATGCGCATCATGATGTTCTCGACAAATCCCCCGACGATGGGTGTGTAGAAGTTGATACGCCCGATGCTGAAGCCGGCGGCAGCTGCGACCTCTTCGAGGTGCGGGATGTCACGCAGGGGGTTGAGATGATCCGATTTCCGGAGGCGCTCCTGCCGCAGGTCGATCAGGTCCAGGCGTTCCAGTCGCCGGGCGAGGTTGTTGATCCACTTCAATCCAGCAGCGATCGGTGCGTTCTTCCGGACGTGCGTGTAGACGAAGAGCGCTCCGCCAGGCTTGAGCACCCTCGAGGCTTCGCCGAGCATGCCGGCGAGGGCGTCCGGGGAGAGGTGCTCGAGCACGTCGAGGGACCATGCCTTGTCGAACGTGGCGTCGGCGAAGGGCAGCGTCCGCAGGTCGCCCAGCATCAGGTCGATGTGCTGGCGGGCATCGCGTGAAAAGAACGGCGCGATGTCGATGCCGACCAGCGCGGCACCGAGGTCGCGATTCCACAGCAGCGCGCGCCCGCTGCCACAGCCGAGATCGACAACGAGCTCTCCAGGGGACGGCGCGAGAAATTTGCGCAGCATGTCGTTGCGGATGCGGGAGCCGAGAAGCGGCGGTGACACACGCTCGTGGCGGGCATCGACGTGGAGCGCTTCGTCCAGGTACTTCGTCTGTTCAACGAACGTGGCAAGGGGACGGATGTCGAGGTAGTCGGCCGGGCTTTGGTAGCGCCGGCCGCACCCGTCGCACGCCAGCTGTACAGGCGCATCGGCCGTCCGCCTGGCGGTCAGCGTGCGGCGGCAGTCGGCACATCGGACGAGCGAGAGCAGGTGATCCGAGATCATCCCGCGACGACCTCTGTGAACAGCCTTTCGAGCCTCTCGGCGCGACGCGCCCACGTATAGCTCGCGGCTCCGTCCAACGCTGTCCTCGCGAGCCGTTCGGCCAGCGGCTTGTCGGCCGCGAGGGTACGCAGCGCCGCGGCGATCGCGGCCGGGTTGCCGGGCTCAACCAGCAGGGCGTCACGGCCATGCTGAAGTACCTCGCGGATGGACGGCAGGTCCGACGCGACGATCGCGCGACCCGACGCCATGTACTCGAACAGCTTCAGCGGCGACGTGAAGTTCGTCGAGATCGCCGACGCCGGATTCGGCAGAACGAGCATCGTCGCGCGTGCGAGGTGCGCCATCACGCGCGAGGGCTCGACCAGCCCGGTGAAGGTGACCCGGTCGCTGATGCCCAGGTCCGTCGCGAGCTGTTTGACCCGCGCGAGATCGGATTCCGCTGCATGGCCGCCCACGATGAGCCCGGCGATACCCGGCACCTGTGCGATCGCCTGCAGCAACACGTCCACACCCTTCCAGGCATACAGGTGCCCGGCGTATGCGGCAACGGGTTCATCGGGAGGGGGAGATGGTGCCCGCGCCGGGAGCCGAACTCCGTCGGGGATCACCCCGAGGCGGCTCCGGGTACCGTGACGGCGCTCGAGGTCCGCCGCGAGCGCGCGGGTGATCGTCAGGTACCCGTCGGCAGTGGCCCAGACGGAGGCTTCTTTCTTCGCCAGGCGGCGCAGCTTGGCAGCGCTGGCCGGCCGCGCCGTGGCGACGAGGTCCGGCAGGGCCGCCGCGACGTCGGGCGCATAGCCGTGCGATTCGAACACCAGGCGCGGCCGCATGCCGTTCGGAATCCGGAGCAGTGCGGACGCGACACCGAGATCACGCGTCATGATGATGTCGGCCCGCGCCTTGCCGAAGGCGCGTCCGAAGACGAACGACAGATACCCCACACGCGCTGCCAGCCCGGCGCCGGCCGGCACGTTCGCTCGCTCGATGATCAGCGACGAGGTCCCCGGCAGACCGTAGAACTCGAACGGGTCGCGGGGAGGCGATTGCGTGTCGGGCTTCACCACGAGATGGACGGTGTGGCCACGCTCCGCCAGCGCAAAGCACGTCTCCATCGTCTGGATGCCATTCGCGCGTTCGAGAGGGAAGCGGATGTCGGCGAAGTAGAGAACGCGCACGTCAGGAGCGGGGCGCGCGCCAGGCGCCGCGCGAGAAGAACCTGAAATTCTGGGGGCTCGGACCAGTGGTCCAGCACCGGGCGATCTGGGTGTCGGACCAGTCCCACAGGCGCTCGTGGTGACGGTCGACGTCCAGAGGGTCGGTGTTCCAGCGCTCGGACGGGTAGACGAATGCACCGAGTGCGGCGACACCGATCGACCACGCGAGAAGGAGCGACGCCCCTGCCCGCAGCAGGCGACCTTCGATACGCCCCATCGCCACCATGCCGAGCGGAACGAGCAGGGGCAGAATGTCGAGCGCGTAGCGAGGGCCGAAGGTATGACCGCCCCACCAGACGGCGTAGCTTCCATACAACAGATATTGCACCGCAGCCGCGGTCGTACAGAGGAGCAGCGGCGATCGCCAGCCGGACTTCAGCAGACCCGGTACGCCGGCGAGTGCGAGCGCCACGACGGGGCTGAAGATCAGCAGCCCGCGGTTGGGCGAGATGAGCAGACCGTGAAGACCACCCGACCTCAGGCTGAAGGATCCTGTGGTCGCGTGCACGCTCGAATGCAGGGCCTCGAGCATCGGTGCCGCACCTAGGATGCTGCCGAACCAGCGCAGATTGGCCAGGCACACCGGCGCGACGATCGCCGCGGCCGTGGCTGCGGTCACGAAGCCCATTCGCCAGCCGCTGCCGAGGACCACGGCAACGATCAGGATGAGGGTGGTGGGCGCCAGTTGCAGACGGCTGCCGGCCGCTAGTCCGAGACCGAGTCCGATGAGGGCAGCGTTGACATACTGATTCCGGTCTCCACTCGCGCGAGCGTCGTCCGCGCGAGGCGCGACGCCGAACAGCCCCCACACCGCGAGAGTCAATCCGAAGATCGCCGTTTCGTGCTGCCAGAGCGTCTGGCTGGCCGTGCTCCACCAGCCGGTACCGAGACCGAGCGACACGGCCAGCACGATCGAGCGGGTCCGCGTGAGGCGGCGTCGGGCGGTGAGGTACACCATCGCGACCGCCACTGCCACGAGCACCGAGCTGGCAAACGCGCTCATGATTGGCGGGGCCAGCGGTGCCCGAAGGTCCAGCAGGCCGGTCGCTGAAACGGGCCACACGAGGATCGCTGCGCTGATGGCCGGCACGGGTGAGTAGGCGGATCGATAGAGACCGTCCCGCGCGAGTTGAAAGCCTGGTCTCTCCGCGAGCTGCGGCCGGGCGCCGACGACATGACCGAGGGACAGCGTCCCGCGCAGCAGCAACTCGCGGGCCGCAAGTGTCGTCGGCTGCGAATCATAGCTGGCGATCTCGCGTCCGTTCGCGTTGAAGACGGCGAACATCGCGATCGCCAGGACGATGGCCGTCCGCCCGTCCCCCTTTCGGGAGTCTCGCGTCACCGGGCGTCTCGCCCCGGAGATTCATAAAACGACGCGCGTTGAGTCAGGTACCGCCAGGCGAGCGAGTGCGCCTCCAGGGGGAGAGTCACGAAGGCATGATACGCGTTGCGCGCGGGTTCGAGGCGCTGACGGTCCATCAGCCTGGTTGCGAATTGGGCCATCAGTGCGATGTTCCACCACACGCACAGGGCGATGACCGCCGCATACACCGGCCGATTCGATTTCCAGAAC
>JACDBQ010000314.1 GCA_013694845.1 Acidobacteriota bacterium | reverse complement strand
GGACACGCTCGTGACGCGATTCTCGGTCGTTCACGAACAGAAGTTGCATCTATTCATCGTCACCCCTGACCTGGGGTACTTCGCCCATGTGCATCCCGAGCAGCGTGACGACGGGGGATTCGTGCTGCAGCACGCGCTGCCTGCCGGCGAGTACATGGTGGTCGCCGACTTCCTGCCCGAGGGGGGGACGTCACAGATGGTGCAGAAGGCGATCATTGTCATGGGCACGCCGTCGACACCTCCCGAAACGGCAGGTGCGGAAGGGCTGCGCGTCCAGATGAAGACCCAGGATCTCGGTGCCGGCAAACACGCATGTCTGACCTTCACGGTGACGGACGCTCGGTCTGGCCAGCCCGTGACCGACCTGCAGCCCTATCTGGGCGCGCCAGCGCACTTGTTCATGATCCGGGGTGACCTGCGGGATGCGGTTCACGTTCACCCGGAGGACCGGGTTGCGGCCGGACCGACCGTCGCCTTTCATCCCCTCATCCCGGCGCCCGGGCGTTACAAGGTGTGGGTGCAGTTTCAACGGGGCGGGCGGATCAGCACCACAGCGTTCGAATTCACCGTCGATCCCTGATCGTCCTTCGAAGCCGCGCAGCGATGCGGCGAGGCCGGTTCTGCCGTCGCGTCACCTGGCGTAATGGAGGTCGACGCCGCACGGACCATCTCTCCTCGCCATCGACACCACATCCAGTCGCGCACCTTTGCCAATCGGACGGGGTGTTCGGAGCCAGTACGTCTGGACCAGCGCCGGATCGAAATCGACCAGCCAGATGACCGGCTCGATGCCGTCTTCGGACCGCAGGTTGAGCCGCAGCGACGATCCGGAGGCCATCCGCGGGGTCAGGCCGATCAGCCGGCCCCGGGCGAGCGTGCGTGAAGCGCAGGGGATCCTGACGATTCGGGAAGCCCCGCGTGTCCTCGAGTCACCAGTCGTCGGCGTGGGAAATCCGGGTGGGCCCGGTGGGCTCGCGACGCGCCCGGCTTCAGGGCTCCGGGTGAGCGACAGCGGTGCGCCGCCGTCGACCCAGGCCGCGATCAGGGCTATTTCGAAAGCTGACAGGGAAGGATCGTTCGCGAAGTCGCCATAGCCGCGCACGACGTGCCATTTCGGCATGCGGCGGGTGAGAACTTCCTCGCGTATCGCCCGCGCCCACGGGCGCGCTTCCTGATAGGTCGTCAGCGCCATCGGCGCACGCCCGCCCGCCGAATGGCAGGTCACGCACCGCGCCTGCACGATCGGCGCGATCTCGCGCTCCCACGTGACTTTCGTCCCGATCGGATCGTGCGCGACGAGCGACGCCGCCGCGACGAACATGAGAAGAACAGCGCCGTGGAACCCAGAACCCATTGGAACCACTTGGAACCGACTGGAACCGATTGGAACGGTGATGCAGCCTGAAAGGCCTGCGCTACAGCGTCACCTGAAACCCGAACGTCACCTGGAACCTCCGCCAGGAGCAGCCGTGATGACCGCCCCCGGCGTCACCCCATCGATGGAGTAGACGAAGGACGTGAACATCATCTCTTCCCACGTCTGGTCGCCCCAGAGCACTTCCTTGCGGGGATCCGGGTTGGCCTTGTTCGCGGCGGAATTGTCGTAGTGCGCCACCGCGATAATCTTCGTGCCCTTCGGCATCTTCAGCGGCTCGGCGAACACGTAGGAGGTCTGCCAGTTGAAGTCGTACTTCGGGACCGAGAGGATCACCTCGCGCCGGCCGTCGGGATAGACCGCGGCATACTCCCAGCTCTTGCCGCGCAGATGGGTGTGGGGCAGGATCTGCCGCAGCGTGACCGCCGCGGTGGTCGTCATCTCGGCTGACAGGGAATAGTCGGGATCCCCGGGTGGGATCCGCAGCTTGCCATTCGCGAGTGCGACGATGCGCAGTTCCTCGATCGGCGGCGCTGGCGCGAACTTCAGGCCAATCCGCGACTGATCGATCTGCTGACTGCCGGATGTCGTGTAGTGCATCTGCAGAACGATGGCCGATCCGGCACGGAGCAGCAGTGCCGTTCCGGGCGCATAAACGTGCGCGGCTGTACCGGGGGCGAATCCGCCGATCGACGCGCCGATCGCGCGAGGCCGCGGATACCGGCTCAGCCCCTTTGGTCGCTGCTGCCCTTCGGTCTCGGCGGGACCGCCGGTCTGTCCGGGAGGCACGCTCATCTCGGCGCCCATCCGGAAGGCGGAGGGCCTGCGCTCAGGCTGGGGCGCCCGCGCGGTGGCGATCACGTGGTGCACCACGGCGCGATTGCCTGGCCGGACCTCGAATGCCTGCACCCAGCGGTCTTCTTTCAGGTTGGTGGGGATCTCGATGTACTCATATTCGACGAAGCCGTCGGCTGGCACGGTGTACGGCTCCGGCATCGACAGCACGAGGTCCGGTGCGCCGATGGTCCAGCCGTCGGTGAACGCGGGCGCTGGCGGCAGGTCCTGTGGATCCCCTTCGGGTGCCCCGCCGTTGGCCCATTTCGTCAGCGTCTCCTTGTCGGCCGGGCTGAGGCTGCGATCGTTCGCGAACCGCCCGTGCTTCGGATCCGCATGCCACGGGGGCATCGCTCCGTCGCCAACCTCGTCGCGGATCGAGCGGGCCCACGGCCGCGCGTCCTTGTAGGTCAGCAGCGCCATGGGAGCGATCTCGCCAGGGCGGTGGCAGGTTGCACAGTTCCGGTAAGGATCGGTGCCACGTCCTTGCTGAAGGTCGGTACGCCAGCCACCGGCTTGGTCGCGTACTGTTCGGCCGATCCGGTCGCGCCGGTGATTGCAACAACGAGGACGATCATGGCGGTGCCGAGCGCGAACTGCGTCTTCATCGGTTCTGTCCTTCGCGTCGGCACCACGTGCGTGCACCAGCTCCTGGCTTACTTGACGATCGGCGTCGGCGGTACGGCCGGCGTGAAGAGGATCCCCGTGTACTGCATCTCTTCCCACGTCTGATCGCCCCATCTGACGTCCATCTTCGGGTCGGGGTTCGCCTTGTTGGCCGGCGAGTTGTCGTACCAGGCGGTCGAGACGATCTTCGTGCCCTTGGTCACCTTCAGCGGCTCCTTGAACATGTAGTAGGTCTGCCAGTTGAAGTCGTACTTCGGCACAGACAGGATGGTTGTCGTGGTCCCGTCCGGCAGGATCATCTTGTACGACCACTTCTTGCCGCGCAGATGGGTATGGGGAAAGATTCCCCACACCGTCGCATCCTGGAGGAACTCGACGTCGGCGTCGACCGCGACGTCGGCCGCGCCTGCCGGCAACGTGAAGCTGCCGTTGATGAATTGGCCCGGCCTGACCTCGAGCGGCGCCGTTTCTTTGGAGTAGATGAGACCGACCTTGGTGCGGTCGGTCGACGGCTCACCCTTGGTCGTGTAGTGCATCTGGAGCTCGATGATGCCGCCGGGCTCCAGCCGGAACGCGGTGCCGTCGGGCGCTGTCTGCGAGACCGTCCCGGGTGCGTAGGTCGCCAAGAGACGGCGGGGCGGCAGGCCCCGTTTCGGCGGGCTCACGCGGATGCCGGACGGCGGCGCCGTCGAAGGGCTGGCGCCGGGCGGCTGGTCCTCCGGAGTTCTGGCCGTCTGAGCGTTCGGCCGAAGCACCGGCGTCCGCTGCATGTCGGGCGTAGCCCGGTAGTACACCAGCACGTGGTGCACGACTTCGCGATTGCCGGGACGGATCTCGATCGACTTCACCCACTTGGGCTCCGTGAAGTTGGTCGGGATGTAGAAGTATTCGTACTGGATCGTTCCGTCAGCCGGCAACGTGTAGGGCTCGGTCATCTCGAGAACGACGTCCGGCTTTCCGACCATCCACCCGTCGGCGAAGCTCGGTGCCGCAGGCATGTCTTTCGGGTCCCCCTTCGGCGCGCCGCCGTTGGCCCACCTGGCAATCGTGTCCTTCTCGGCGGCGGTGAGCGAGCGCTCATTGAGAAACGTGCCGTGGGGTGCATCCGCGTGCCACGGCGGCATCGTGCCGTCGGCGACTTCATCCCGGATCCCCTTGGCCCACGGCCGGACGTCCTCGTAGGTCAGAAACGACATCGGCGCGATCTCGCCCGGACGATGGCAGCCCGCGCAGTTCTTGAAGAGGATGGGGGCGACGTCCTTGCTGAACGTGGGGACACCTTCGGCCGGCTTCGCGGCGTATTGCCCGTCGAACGCGCTGCTGCGGGCGATGACGATGGCGCACCACGCGAGGGTCGCGCCAAGCGTCAGAAAACGACTCCGTCGGTTCATGCGCAGGCCTCTCGGAGGGAGATGGGTTGTTCGTGGGAAAGCGACACATTCTACCAGATAGCGGCAGGTGGCCGGTGGTAGGCTGCTTACGGTGCGGTCCATTCTCGAACGCTTCTTTCCGGGTCGGCGCGTGAAGCGGCCGGTGTTCACGTGCTACTTGCGCGAGAACGGTCCGATTGCCTACGAGGTGGATCTTTTCGCATCCTCGCCGCGCGACCGCGCCGATGCGATGGTCTCGTCGGAGCTCGCCTGGGCGTGGAAGAGCCCCACCCGCGACTGGACCCAGCTCACGCGCATCTCCCTGTCGGCCTTTCTGGCCGACGTCGGCGCAGGCGTGCTGCTCGTTGCGACCGACGCGGAGTTGCCCACAGACCTCACCGACGCCGTCGTCGCCAACTGGATCCGGCGTTTTTCACGGATTCAACCCGCCCCACTGGCCGCGGTCATCAGCGTGACGGCCGGGAATCAGTTGCTGTTCGTTCAGCAGCATGCGTCGGAGCCGGTCAATCGTCTGCTGGACGAATGGGGTCTGGACAAAGGGGCCGCCGCGCGGAAGTCCTACGCCCGGCTGGGACCGAGGAACCTCGAGGCGCTGGTTGAGAAGCTTTGACAGTACTGGGTGCTCGGTGCTTGGATGCCAGGAAGCCGCTACTTCGTTGTCGCGACTTGCAATCCTGCAAAGAAGGTGGACGCCGAGCGGCCGTTCCAGGCGCTTGCCGCTCCGTCGTCTCCGAGCGGATCGACACGTCCATTTCGGATCCGGAATACCCCCTCCTCCGAGCCGTGGATCGTGTACGTGCCACGGCCATCGACGGTCAGGAACAGCACGTACTTGTCCCCAATATTCAGGGGCCCAAGCCGATGAAGCTGTGATGGTCGATGAACTCCCCTCGGTCGATCCTCCCGCCTCCTTGATGAACGGTCATCAGGGAACCCGGCGGCGGCGATGCTGCGCTGCTCTTGAACGACTGAAGAACCTGCACTCTGTTCAAAGTGGTCAGGTCCATCGACGAGTCGTTCGCAAACGATAGGCCTTCCGACGTCGTCTGCCCGATGACTTTGACATGGATCACGAGAACCGCCCCTGCACCAAGTGCCTTAATGCTGCGTGAGTCGAGGCCGCCGCAGGCCAGCGTAGCTCGCGCAGTTGGCGCATTCGGCTTCAACGTCAGGGCAATTGTTGTCTCGCCTGATCCGGGCAGGTCGAATACGTGCGGCGAGGCAGGCGAGAGATCTTTGGCAGAGGCGAAGACGTCGTATCTGCCTGCTGGGAGAGCCTCGAAGCTGACGAATCCGGAGTCATTTGCAGTTGCTTGGCGGCTGACAACCCCGGTGAGCTTGATGCGGGCTCCAACGAGCATGGCCGAATCGGTCGATGACGGTCACGCGCACTCGAGCATCGCCTGTTGTGAGCAGCGGCGCCATATTCTCGAGAGGTGCTGGTGGCTCGGGCAGGGGTTCCAGAGTGCCCCGCATCCTGGCGCCTCCAAAGTGCCAGGTGATCTCGCCCATCGGCGACATCTCGAAGCGGACGTCAGACTCGTCGTATGACACTTCGCGAAGCGTCCAGGTTGGACCGGGCTCCCGCACGATTTCCTTTACCTCGCGCCACTCCGTCCGGTCATCGATGATCTCAACAAGTGTCCACTGAAGGGCACGCTGCCGGCCGGCCACCGAGACCGGCACCCACGAATACAGCTCCACGAGGTGGCGCGGCCTGACGTCTATGGATGCCGTCGCGGGGGCATCGACGCGCGTGTGACGGACGAATGCGATTCGCTCGAGGCAGGTCGTTGGCAGGGGCTCGGCGCGCCGCGTCCCGCCACTGTCGATCAGGAATCCGCGTCGCGTGGCCTCAACCGAACGACGCGCGTCGAGTAGCACGGCTTGGGCGCGGCATCCCGGCCGGGGCTAGACAGCTCGAGCACCGAGAACCGAGCACCCAGCACTCAGCACCGCAGACCGTGATCAGAGCGCCACCCGGTGCCGTCCGCTGTGCAGATAGTTCATCGTCTGCACGGTGAGCATGACGAGAAAATCTGACTTCGTCGATTCTTCACTTCGCTTCAACCGCAGATTCGTCGCGTTGGCGCGCTTCAGCATGCTCTCGAGGACCTGATCGATGGTGTACTGATACTCGCCGGTCCACTCCGAGACCATCCGCCGGACGTCTTTCCTGACCCGGGCGATGAAGCGCGCGGCCTTGATGTTGCCGCCGTATTCCGGCTTGTCGGAGAAGAGCCGACGCAGGTCGCGATCGTAGAAGTGCGGGTGCTCGACGCCGTAGTGACGCCGCTTCCGTTCGTAGTGGGCGCGCAGGGTCTTTCGGAGCTTCGACAGCGGTTCGATCTTGCGGCGTGCCGTGACGATCATCGGCCTGCCCGCGAGCTCGCCCATCAAGGCGTCCATGTATTCGAGCTTCTTGAGAGCGGGCCAGTCGACGTATCGCGTCCGCCAGTCGGAGCCCGGATTCAGCCACACCGCAAACGTCTCCGCGAAGTCCTCGTCGGGATGGCTTTGTGCGTACCAGCTGTCAAGGTGCAGGACGAAGCTCTTGCTGTACGGTTTGGGAGTGTAGTAGTTCGGGTACTGCATGTACGACGGCCCGAACAGCTGCTGCCGGCGACGGCGTTGTCGCAGCTTGTAGGCGTTGTCGATCGCGTGGCCCGCCTCGTGACGCAGGATCTTCATGCACCATTCAGGCGTGCCCCCCTCGACCTCGAGCATCTGGGCGCGTTCCAGCCGCTCCAGCCTGGGATGAGCCAGATAGAACGGGATGGCCACCCCCGGTATCCCGTCCGGTGAAAACCACTCGGCGGAGAGCCAGAAGTGGGGAACGAACGCCCCCAGGGCCCTGGCATCGAGCTCAGTCTGAAGCGCGCCGATCCGATCCTTCAACGCACTCTGGTCGATGGTCACGCCGAGTTGATTGATTCGAAGATCGAGTAACTTGTCGTCTGTCCACCCCCCCCACGCATCGGGCGGCAGCACGTCTGGAAGCGGAGCCTCCGGTTCGATCGTCACGGTCCCAGTCTAATCGCCCGAGCGATCCGGCCGGGTTCATCCCCCGATCCCCGGATCTGTGGTATACCCGGTGGGCCATTTTCCGGATCAGTCGGGTTCCTACGGCACCAGAATTCCAGGAGCGTGTATGAAATCGGTATCCCGAAGCGTGTGTGTGATGGCGTGCGTGGCTGGACTCGGTCTGCCCGCCGCTGGTGCGCAGACGGGCCAGGCACCGACCCCTTCCCAGACCCCGGCCGCGGCGCAGCCTCCCGCGCAGCAGCCGGCCAAGCCGGATCCTCCTGAACCCGAGGAGCCGCCGCGGTACGAAGAGACGGTGGTCATCAGTGCGTCCCGCGCTTCGGAAAAGCTCGTCAACGCGCCTTCGACGATGAGCGTCATCACCGAGAGCCAGATCCAGGCCGCGCCGTCACAGAACTTCGCGGAGCTGCTGCGATCGGTCCCCGGCGTCAATATCACGCAGGTGTCGGCCCGGGACATCAACGTGACGAGCCGCGGTTCTACCGGAACCCTGGCGACGGGGCAACTCGCGCTGCTCGACGGCCGGAGCATCTACCAGGACTTCTTCGGGTTCGTCATGTGGGACCTCCTGCCGACCAATCTGAATGAGGTCAAACAGATCGAAGTGATCCGCGGCCCGGCCTCGGCCGTGTGGGGCGCCAACGCCCTCAACGGCGTCGTCAACGTGATCACCAAATCGCCGCGTGAGATGCAGGGCACCAGCGCGGTGCTCGGGTTCGGATCTTTCGATCGAGCAAACGGGGAAGATGCCGGGTCTCTCTGGTACGTGAACGGCACGCACGCCGCCGCGATCGACGATCGATGGGCCTACAAGCTCTCGGTGGGAGGGTTGTCACAGGACGCGCTGTCACGGCCCACCGGTGCGATCCCCTGCACGAGAGTGGACGTTTGTACCGGCGCCCGCAACTCCTATCCTGGCTTCGCCAACCGGGGATCGACCCAGCCGAAGTTCGATGCGCGGCTGGATTACGACTACGAAGACGGACGGAAGCTGTCGTTCTCCGGCGGAGCGGCGGGCACCGATGGGATGATGCACACGGGTATCGGACCGTTCGACATCGACAGCGGCACGATGATGGCGTATGGCAAGGCGCACTACTCGAAGGGCGGGCTGCGCGCCTCCCTGTTCACAAACATCCTGCGTGGCGACGCGACCAATCTGCTCAGCCGCAACCCGCTGACCGGACAACCGATCGCGTTCGATTTCACGACCAACACTTACGATCTGGACATTTCCAATGTGCAGGCGTTCGCCGGCCGGCACGTGCTCAGCTACGGCGGCAATCTCCGCCTGAACTTCTTCGACCTGTCCATCGCGCCATCCTCGGATGACCGTCGGGAGTTCGGCGTCTTTGCCCAGGACGAGATCTTCCTGTCGAAAATGTTTCGCTGGGTCGTCGGGGCCCGCGTGGATCGGTTCGATTACATCGACAACTTCGTGTTCTCGCCGCGGACGACC
>JACDBQ010000304.1 GCA_013694845.1 Acidobacteriota bacterium | reverse complement strand
CCGGGTCGCTCACGCCATGGTTTCCTGCTCTGATCGCGACATCCTCACCTTGCAGTGGGCGGCAAAGAGCGCCGCCCACACGGATAGGCGTCGGCGTGCTCATTGAGGAAGTCGCGCGGAGCGAATCGATTGCGGCCATCGCCGGTGAGAGCTACAAGCGGGCGCTATGGATCGCGGGGCGACAGTCTCAAACGAGGCGCAGGGGGACAACCTCATTTTTCGAGGTTGTCCCCCAGGTCGTCCTCTGCTGTTGGTATCAGGCGACGTCAACCAGGGGAGAGAGATGAAGGTACTGGCGTGAAAGCTCGACGCATTCGACTGCCCGGGGCCGCGGTCGATGGCGTCGGCAACGAGGGGCGAGCCGGCCATCCAGAGCGTCTTCGTCGGGTCCTCCAACCACTGGCGGTAGAGAGCCCGATACAGCGGCGTCTTGAAGGAACCCGCTGAATCCAAGTAGCGCGCGGAGCAGGCCCAGCGCCCGGTTCGGCGAGCCGATTCCGCTCGGGGAAGAGCCACTCCAGCGTCTCGACGACGGATGGATGGAGCGGCGTCGCGAGGTGCTCGCGAGCCGCGTGTTGATAGGCCAATCTCGCCTTCCAGAGTTTGCGAGGAAAGAGCAGCCGGACCGTCCATCGGAACATCACCCGGAGCAGGGCGGTATGCCGCAGGAGGAAGAGCCGGAAGTCCATCGGCGAGGGCCGCGTCACGAGGTAGATGAACACATGCGGCTCCGCGTGCGGCTGCACACCGATTGGGAGCTTGTCCGGGAAGTACCGGACGGCCTTCGTGGGTTCATCGCCAAACAGCAGGTGCGGATAGTCCCGGCTGTCGAGCCGGTCGCCGAGATGGCGCATAAAGTGGCGACGCTTGTCAGTGGACGGGCCGAGCCACGTGAAGTCGCGTCGTCGAGAACCGCATCAAGGAGCATGACGCGCTCGATCATCCGTCCCTGAGCAGTCGGCTTCCGGAACCGGTTGTCTGGCTCACCGATGGCTGCCCAGAGCGGCTTGTAGTGGACGTGGAACATCCTCCCGCGATGGAGCTCTCCGGTGGTGATCGGCGCCGCGAAGCGCCGCTCGACGAGTTTCTTGATGAAGTCGGTGCTCTTCTGGCCGTGGACGATGCCGGCGAAGCTGCAGTACTGGCGCTCGAGGAAGACGCCGGAGTGCAGCAGCACGTTCACCAGGAATCGCGCCTGGCGCTCGGTAAAGCCAAAGGCGGCGATGGCTTCCAGCGCTGGGCGTTCGCCAGCTCGATGGTCCAACGGTCAGGCGGGGGCGCCAGCGTCATCGGATCAACTCCTCCGCGAATCGCGGATGCGCCGTGCGTCGACCACCGCCACCGCGCCCGCCGACCATGCCGCCGATCACGACGTAGCAGGTGAATCCAGACTTTGCCGCGGCGCCGGCGTGGGCGCCGCGGTAATGGGCGGTGACGACCTCGATGTCCTCATGCCGCGAGCGACCGTCCCGGTCCTCGTACTCGATGCGGGCATCTGGGAAACGGACGTGGCCATCGTCGTACGGCAGATCGTGTTCACGCGCCCACCGCGCGATCTCTTCGGGCTCACGATCCGGCCGTCCATCGCAGTCCTTCCGGCCACGATTGCGCTCGTGGAGGAATCGCTGATAGTCCCGTTTGAGCTCGTAGTCGAGAACAACGCGCCGAACCCGGCCGCCCTGGCCTCGCAGGCGTACGTCGGCGTGTCCGTAGGCGCGATAGACCTTGGTGTCGTGCGTCAGCTCGCGGGGCTTCCTGACGCCCGCGTAGAAGGTCTGGCGCGGCTCGTGGCTTCGGTCATCGCGCTCGGAGCGATTGACCTCGAGGAGATCGCGCCCGCGGTCGGTCAACGTCACGGCTCGGTCCTCCGAGCTGAGCGGCGATGTGCGAATCAGCCCCTCGTTCTCAAGGTGCTTGAGACTCCGTCGCGAGCTCTGCGAGTCGTCGCGGAGGTCGTGAAGATCGCTTTCGGCAATTACGCGGAACGCCCCGATTCTCGCCAGCGCGCGGCTCTCGGTAGAGTCGATCTCGTAGACGCGGTCGCGCTCGCGGACCGTTCGACGTTCACGTCCGCGCGGCAGGTCGAGATCCTTCGTGAAGACATCGCGTGGGTCGCGTCCTTCATCGCGGTCGGGCTCGCTCGCAACACCGCGGCTGCCGAGGCTGCGGTCCCACGAACCGCCGCGGTCGCGTTCGTCGCTTCGAGGATCGTACCTGTCCCACATAGCGGCTGCCTGGGTTGAAAGATCCGACATGAGCGGGCCGCGTCTCGGCTTCATTCGCCGGGGCGAGCACGTCGAATCTCCCGATCCGTGCATCCAGTATGAGCGGCGCAATCGGCGCTCACAATCGTTCCTCGGGCTGAGTCCGGTGTTGCCGGTTTGCGCATGGTCGTGTGGATTGTGTGTGGGCTGACGGTGTGGTGAGGGCCAAGCCGCGTAGACGCCTACTTTCACCGCGGGCCTCAAGGCTGCCGCCGCGGCCGAATGGCCGGGGCCAATCGACAGCCGCAGCCATCCGACCATGTTGCCAATCGCTGCCAGGGATGGGGCGGCCGGCGTCTGGCTCAGCCACCGGCCTGCCACGGCAACCGCCTCTGCCGGGGTCGTCGCGCAGAACGCTTGGATACAGCCCCAGAGTCCTCCCTGCATCAGATCGTTTCCCACTTGGTGGCGGGCGGCAACAATCCATGGAAGTACCTCGTCTGCCGTGAAATGGACCCGCGCGAATAACTCAGCGCTGAAGTCAAGCGCCTGAAACACCCCGTGACGGTCTTGTACCGTCAACTGCAGGAATCGAGCGCGCTCGCTGGTCGTCCACGACTGCATCGAATCCACCCACAGTCGCCCCATGAACAGGCGCACATCGTCAGAGACTCCCAAATGGCGATACGCAGCCATGCTGAAGCGCATGAACTCGGAGTCCGGCTGTGGAGGTGCCTCGAACAAGCCGTCCACCACAGGGCGAAGTGATTCGCCAGCCTGGTTGGCCGCCGCCAATTCGCGCGCGATCGCTGCCTCTCCGGCCGCGTCACGCTGTGTGACGCCGGAATCTGGCGACTTCATGGCGACCAGCGCGACGGAAACGTGAGGATATCTAGACTGAAATAGTGCCGGAATCATGGAACTCCCTGACTGTCGACGCCGTGCGATGGACGGATGAAGTTCATCGCGATCTGGGGTACGAAAGAGTCAATCGTCGCCTGGCGGCAATGAGAGTGGATCGCACAGTGAGTCTAGGCAGATGACGGTGCTGATCTGGTTGCGACAATCCGCATGCCGCCATTCAACCACACCAGCTTGAC
>JACDBQ010000292.1 GCA_013694845.1 Acidobacteriota bacterium | reverse complement strand
GTACGCTCCCGCTCGATTTGCCGCTTGCTGGCCTCGGTCACCGGCAGCGCGAACTTGCGCGGCAGCAGGTAATTACGGGCGTATCCGGAGGCGACCTTCACCACGTCGCCGCGGCGACCGAGATTGTCTACGTGTTCACGAAGAATGACGTCCATTGCGATGTCCTCATCAAACGGCCTGACGGGTTCTGGACCACCACGGCCACCAAGTCCACTCAGCGCACAAAGAAATACTGTTTCTTTCTCTGTGATCGTTGTGTCCTTTGTGACCGTCGTGCCGAGCCCGGGCCTGCCCGCTGCTAGTCAGTAACGTACGGAATCAGCGCCAGCTGACGGGCGCGCTTGATGGCGACCTGGAGCTTTCGCTGATGCAGCGCGCACGTTCCGGAGATGCGGCGCGGCTGAATCTTGCCCCGTTCGGGCAGGAACGGCGCGAGCAGCCGGACATCCTTGTAATTGATGTAGTCGATCTTCTCCGCGCAGAACTTGCAGACCCGGCGCCGGCGGAAGAATCCGCCGCGACGCGGAGCCTCGCCGCCCTTGCCGTCTTTCTTGTCCTTGTCGCGGCCCCCGCGACCGCCGCCGCCTCGTTCTTCCCTCATCGCGTAACCTCCGGACCGTCCATGTCGTCATTCTGATCGGCATCGCCGCGGCCTTCACCAGGCTGGCGCTCCGGCGGCAGCCCTCGGGCCACCCGGCGTCGCGCGGTCGCGGTCTGTCGCGCCGAGCGCGTCCGGTCCGCCACCCGCAGCTCCTCGTCCACCCGGACGACCAGATGCCGGATCACGGCGTCGCTGACCCGCAGCCGGCGGTCGATCTCCTTCATCAGCTCGCCCGAGCCGGTGATGGTCTCGACCACGTACGTGCCTTCGCGGTGCTTGCCGATCTCGTAGGCAAGCTTCCGGCGGCCCCAGTTTTCAGTCTTGTCGAGCGTGCCCTTGAGGCGCTCGATGATCTGCTCGACCTGCGTGTGCAGGTCGGTGACGTCCTGTTCGGACGCCTCGGGCGTGACGATATAGACGAGTTCGTACTGTCTTGACGTGCTCAATCAAGTCTCCTTTTGGACTATCGGCTACGTTTGTCAGCTCCCAGCTGCCGGCTACCAGCTCCCAGCCTGAATGCTGGAAGCCGGAAACTGGAAGCTGGAAGCTCCGTAGCAAGGAGTAACGGATTATTCCGCGTCTTCCTTCTTGTTGTACCTGTTCATCACCGGTCCAATACCCTCAGCAACGAACAACTCTACGGCATCGGCCGACCGATCCACCGTTTCCACGACGATCACGCGCTCGCTCGCATCGAACTTCGAGAGCACGTGATCCGCAAGATCCCGCCGGTCGTCGCCTCGACCGACGCCCACCCGCAGGCGGGCGAATTCATCCGACCCGACCGACCCCGCGATGGATTTCAGGCCGTTGTGCCCACCAGCCGAGCCACGCGCCCGCGTTCTCAGCCGGCCCAGCTCGATGTTCACGTCGTCGACGACGACCAGCATATCGGCCGGGTCGATCTTGTAGAACTGCAGCAACCCGACGACCGCGACGCCGCTCAGATTCATGAACGTGAGCGGCTTCGCGACCACCACGTCCGCCGCGCGCCACCGCGCCACCAGCGCTTCGATCCCTCTCGGCCCCGACTCCCACTCGATCCGCTGACGGGATGCCACGAGGTCCACGACATCGAACCCGATGTTGTGGCGGGTGCCATCGTACCTGCGGCCGGAATTTCCCAGCCCAACTATCAGCTTCATCGAAGTGCCTGCGGGCATTTATCAGTGCTCGCGGGGCCCCACCCCCGCTCGCTCGCCCTCAGGGGCGCCGCTACGCGGCGCTGCCCTCCGGCCCTTCGGGCGGGCCGCAGGCGCCTATTTTTCGTCTTCCTTGTCGGGCTTGCCCTTCTTGATGACTTCGGGCTCGGCCGCCGCTGCCGGGGCCGCTACGTCGGCGGCCACCGCGGTTGGCTCCTCCGCCTTCGGCGCCACCACGTGGACGATCATGAGATCGGCGTCGCTCACGGGCGTCCATCTCGCGCCTTCCGTGTGGATGTCGCGCACGCGAAGCCCCTGGCCCATCAACAGTTCGGTCACGTCGATGTCGATGTGCTCGGGGATGTCGCCGGGCAGGACTTCGATCTGGATCTCGCGGTTCACGAAATCGACGATCCCTCCCTGCTGCTTGACACCCTTCGCCTCGCCCCTGAGCACGATCGGCACCGTGAGCGTCAGCGCCTGGTCCATCGCGACCTGGTAGAAGTCGGCGTGCAGCATCTTGTGATAGATCGGATCGAGCTGATACTCCTTCACGAGAACCCGCGTGTCGCCGCCCTCGAGACCCTGCAGCGCAATGAGCGTGTTGGCACCCGATTCGGAGTGGAGGATCCGCGAGAGCACCTTCGGATCCACCGAGATCGCCACGGCCTTGCCCTTTTCGCCGCCGTAGACGACCGCCGGGATCCGCCCGGATGCACGCAACCGGCGCGCCTCGTTCTTACCCTTGGTTGCCCGCTTCTCTGTCTGAAGTGTTGCGTCCATACTCAGCTTTCAGCTTTCAGCTCTCAGCTCTCAGCCGGAGCAATACCGTTCCCAACCTTTCTCGAGCTGACAGCTGATAGCTGAAAGCTGAGAGCTATTACACGAACAGCGACGAAACCGATGTCTCCTCGTGAATACTGCGGATTGCCTGGCCGAGAAGCCGGGCGACCGACAGCTGCCTGACCTTTTTGCAGCACCGCGCCCGCTCGCTGTTGAGCGGGATCGTATTGGTGATGATGACCTGGTCGAGCGGCGCGGCCTCGAGCCGCTCGATGGCCGGACCCGAGAGCACACCGTGAACGGCGCACGCGAGCACCCGCTTCGCACCGTTGTTCTTGAGCGCCGCCGCCGCCTTCACGATGGTGCCGGCGGTGTCGATGATGTCGTCCTGCAGTATGCACGTCCGGTCCTCGACATCGCCGATGACGTTCATCACCTCCGCCGTGCCATCTTCGCTGCGGCGTTTGTCGATGATCGCCAGCTCGCCGCCGAGCCGTTTCGCATACGCACGGGCGCGTTCGGCTCCCCCGGCGTCGGGGGACACGATCGTCAGATTCTCGGCCTGCAGAGTCCGGCAGTGCTCGACGATCACCGGCGCGGCAAACAGGTGATCGACCGGAATATCAAAGAACCCCTGGATCTGCGCCTTGTGCAGATCCATCGTCAGCACCCGGTTCGCGCCGGCGGCGCTGAGCAGGTTCGCCACGAGCTTGGCCGAGATCGGCACCCGCGGCTTGTCCTTGCGGTCCTGCCGGGCGTAGCCGTAATACGGAATCACCGCCGTGATGCGCGACGCCGACGAGCGGCGAAACGCATCGATCATCACGCACAGCTCGATCAGGTGCTGATCGACCGGCGCCGAGGTCGGCTGCAGCACGAACACGTCCGTGCCCCGGATGTTCTCCTCGATCTGAAAGGAGACCTCCGTGTCCGGGAAGCGATGCAACCGTGCGTGCCCCATGGACACGCCAAGAAATTCGGCAATCTCGGAAGCGAGCGCCGGATGGGCGCTCCCGGAAAACAGCTTCAACTGGCCGCTGCTCATAGGATCGTCGGTTCCCCGGAACTCCGGCTGCCTGCGCAAGGTTTCTCGAAGCGCGAATGTGTCCACGTGGCCGGACGTCTCTGTTCTGCCAAAGCGGTCAGCGCAGCCGCTTCAACGATATTGGTTGGGGCGGGAGGATTCGAACCTCCGAATACGGGAGCCAAAGTCCCGCGCCTTACCGCTTGGCCACGCCCCAGTGTCCTGACGAGGGCCCCGGCACCCGCCCCGTTCCTCGCGCGCCGGTGGCGGCGGTCGATTGGCAGGACACACCCTACACGGCCCGACGGCGCGTCTGGAAAGGGTCTAGTTTATCCGGGCCGGGATCCTTTTGGCAACCACGCGGGACCGACGCTCGTATTCATCGCGGGTCAGCGTGCGCGTGAGGTGAGTCCGCGCCCCTCCCTTCGCGAGCGGACCGAGCATCCGGACCGCCGCCGCCCGCGTACGAAAGAGGCCGAAAACCGCGGAGCCGGACCCGGACATCGAGGACGCGACCGCCCCGCCATCCTTCAGTCCCATCTTGATCTCGGTGATTTCGGGATGCCGCCGGACCACCGGCGGCTCGAGATCGTTGACCATCTGCGCCGCCCGCGAGGGCCACGGCACCGGCAGCACCTGCAGCTCACGCGGTTCCTTCAGGCCAGCCGCGCGATCCTCGTCGTACCAGGTGTATGCCTCGGCGGTCGACACACCAAAGGCCGGTTGGACGATGACCACCCAGTGGCCCGGCAGGTCGACCAGCGGATAGATCTCTTCACCACGGCCGAGGCCGAGCGCCGTCCCGCCCGACAGGAAAAAAGGTATATCGGATCCGATGCCGGCGGCGACTTCGCGCAGCAGCGTGACTGGCGCGCCACCCCACAGGCGGGCAAACGCCAGCAGCGACGCAGCGGCATCGGCACTGCCTCCGCCGAGGCCCGCTTCCACAGGGATCACTTTCTCGATCGTGACCACCGTGTCGCAGGGGTCGCCCGGCCGGCCAAGCGCCTTCCAGAGGGCCGCGCCCGCCTTCCAGACGAGGTTGGAACGGTCTAGCGGGACGGCGGACGCCCGCGACTTGATCACGAACGGGCCCGGCCTCTCCGTGCAGATCAGGGTGTCGTGCAGCTCGATCGACTGAAACACCGTCCGCAGCTCGTGGAAGCCGTCGGCCCTGGTGCCGAAGACCCGGAGATCGAGGTTCACCTTCGCGTGCGCGCGAACCATGAGAGGGCGAGGTTTCGTGGCCGGCATGATCAGCCCCCGGACCGGTCGCCCATGGGGCCGGCTCGACGAAGCTCCTCGAGCGAGAGCGGCACGGCGTCGGCCGGCACCTCCACCTGGAAGGCTTTCGGATCGATGCTGGTGTTGATCTCCAGTTGTGAGATGCGCAACGTGATGTCGGCAACATCAGCGGTTCTGATGTGCACCGTCGCAGGGAGTCCCCCTGCGAAGTCTGCGTACACAACGGTCAATTGCCCCCGGGCCACGCCGCCCACCCGCCATCTGCCCTCGACGCGGCGCAGGTAGGTCGTGCCGTGCGTCGAATCCACGGCGGCCCAATCAGCCCCCAACGAGCGGGCGCTGCCGGGTGACCCTGCCCCCAGGCCGCAGCCAGCGACCACGGCCAGCAATTCCGAGGGAGTCAGCGCCACCCCTGTCAGGGCCTCGACGATGGCTTCCGGTGGGGCGTTGCGGACCACGCGGTCTTCGCGCATGAGCAGGAGAGTGGCTTCGCCCGCGCGCGCGGCCAGGATGAAGATGGGACGCCCGAACACCACACCTTCGAGTCGGATATCAGCTGGAGCCGCCACACCGGCGTTGATCCGGCCCCGCAGCTTGGTATCGCCGGCTCGACCCGACAGCCCGAGCTCGGCGACGACCGTGCGCGCGGAACGACACTCCTGCACGGCCTCCTGGTACACGGTTTCGAATCCGGGGAGCGGAGTGCCCGAACCGGACGGGAGAGCCGGACGCGCGGGCGCGCACCCCGTCATCAGGGCACCCACCGCGAGGCAGGCCAGTCGGCGCCCGCGCATCATTTCTTCGATACGCGCGCCCGCGCGTCGCGCAGCTTCTTGTCGAGAGCCGTGCGGTCCAGGGAGTCGCCATCCCCGGCCAGCGCTTGCTCCCAGGCGGCCACAGCTTCGGCGTACCGCTGCTGGCGGAAGCGGAGATCCCCGAGATGCTCCTGGATCACCGAGTTGCGGGGCGATTTGGCGGCCGCTTCGACCAGCGGGCTTTCCGCGCGCGCAAGCTCGTCTTGCTTGAAGAAGGCCCAACCGAGACTATCCAGGAAAGATGGGTTGCCGGGCTCGATCGTGAGCGCGCGCCGGATCAGCTCCACCGCCTCGGCCAGTCGCTCGCCGCGCTCGGCGAACATGTAGCCGAGCGCGTTCAGCGCGGTGGCATCCGCCGGATCCCTGGCCAGCAGCTCGCGCAGCGCCTTTTCCGCCTCGGCGATCCGGCCGGTTCGTTCGAGCAGATCGGCGTACTGATACACGAAGCCAGGCTCGCCGGGCGATCGTTTCACGAGATCTGCGAGCGTCGCGATCGCGTCGTCCTGACGCCCCTGCGCGACCTGCAGCTGGGCCTGCAGGACGAGCCCGCGCGGGTCATCGGGGAAGGCCTCTCGCAGCCGTCGCGTTGTCGCGCCAGCGGCCTCGTAGTCTTTCAATTGGCGCTGCGATTCGGCGAGCAGGTAGAGAAGGACGGCGTCGGGTGCCGCCTTCTTCGCGAGGGCCGCCTGCAGCAGCGTCTGCGCGTCCTTCGCCGCGCCGCCGTTGATGAGCGCGCCTGCGCGTCCGCCGATGAGGTCCGCCTTGGGGTTGATCCCTTGGGCCAGCGCGTACGCCCCGGCTGCCTCCTTCCACCGGCGCTGCTCTTCGTAGAGCGCGATGAGCCGAAGGTAGGCACGAAAGAACGGTGGATTGTGCTGAATCGTCGACTCGAGCGTCTGAATCGCCTCGTCAGCCTTGCCCGCTTGTTCCTGTGCCGCGGCGAGCAGCATGCCCCCTTCGGAGTACTCAGGCTGTTGCTCGAAGACACGCTCGAGCGAGGCGATCGCCTTGTCGTTCTGATTCCCGCGAAGGTAGAGCCGTCCGAGGGTCAGTTCGAGGCCGAGATCGCCCCCAGCCGGCTGCCGGGCCTTTTCGAGCGCCGCGATCCCTCGCGCGGCGTACTGCGCGGGGTCGTCACCCGGCCGGAGCGGGCGCTTCTGTTCGGCGAGCGCAGCCAGAATGGTACCGAGGATGCGGTTCGCCTCCCGATTATCCGGCTTGAGCTCGAGGGCTTCTTCCGCGGTGCTGAGCGCTTCCACCGCCCGGTCCTGCCGCGCGTACAGGCCTGCGAGCTCGGCGCGCAACTCGGCCGAGACCGGCGCGAGCTCAATGGCGCGCCGCAATGCGCCGATCGCCTCCGGCACCTTGCCCACACTCTCCAGGTGCCGCGCGAGCAGAAAGTGGTAGGCGGCGTTTTCACCGGCCGAGGACGCCTGTCGGGGAGGCGCAGCACTCACCAGCGCCGGAAGGGACGCAAACGCCAGCATGAACGGGGCAATACGCCGCATGTGCCTGACTATAATAGGCCACGGAAGATAGAGACGGCTTCAGGCTGTGGGCTTTCGGCTTCAGGCGTTCGGCTCATCGAGACCAAGAGCCCAAAGCCCAGAACCCAGAGCCCAAGCCCAAAGCTCGAACAGGCGGAGCACACAATGGCTGTCGACGCAGAGTTGCTCGAGATCCTCGCTTGCCCGAACTGCAAGACGAAGGTCGAACTGGTGAAGAATGGCACGGCGCTCAAGTGCGGCCAGTGCAAGCGGGTATACCCGATAAAGGATGACATCCCGGTCATGCTCCTGGACGAAGCGACCATCGAGCCTTGATTCGCGCTCGGTGCTCGGCGCTGTCTGCTGCGGGCACCGTGCTCGGTGCTCGCCGCTCGGTTCCGGAAGCCCGGTCGGATGAAGATTCTCCTGATCCGCCTGCGACTGATAGGTGACGTGGTGTTCACGACACCGATCCCGCGGGCTCTGAAGCGGGCGTATCCAGGCGTCAAGGTGTCGTACCTGGTGGAAGAAGCGGCCGCACCGGTCCTCGCGACGAATCGCTTCATCGACGACCTCATCGTTGTCCGGCGCTCCCGGGGGCTGCGCCGGATGCTCGATGACGTATTGCTCGCCGCTCAGCTCCGGCGTGCACGCTACGACATCGTCCTCGATCTGCACGGGGGACCGCGCAGCTCCTGGCTGGCCTGGGCGAGCGGCGCGCGGCAGCGGATCGGGTATGCCGTCCCTGGACGGAGCTGGATGTATACGACCACGATCGCGCGCCCGCGTGAGCTGAGGGCGCGGCACTCGGTCCGGAATCAGTGGGATCTGCTCGAAGCCATCACTGCCCGGCACGCCGCGGGTTCATCATCGACGTCGGGATGGCCCGGCGGGCAGCCGGATCGGGAGCGGGATCCCGTTGAGATGCCGGCCGACGCGGCGGCCGAGGCCCGGATCGACCGGCGGCTGCGAGACGCCGGCATCACGCCGGCGGACGAGCTGGTCGTCGCGCACGTGAGTGCAGGTAATCCTTTCCGGCAGTGGCCCGAGCCTGCGTTCATTTCCGTGCTGGTCGCGTTGGCGCTGAAGCACGCCGGACGGCGGATCATCGTCAGCTCGGGGCCGTCGGATCGCGACGCCGCGCGACGCATCACCGCCGCCGCCAGGCTGGAGCTGGGCGACGCGGCGCCGCGCATCGTCGACTTCGGCGACTTCGACCTGGCCGAACTGCGGTCGCTGGTTGCGCGGAGCCGGCTCTTCGTCGGAGGGGACACGGGTCCACTCCATGTTGCGGCGACGACGCGGACGCCCATCGTGGGCCTGTATGGGCCGACCTTGCCCTCGAGATCGGCACCGTGGCGGGATCCGGCGGTGCCATCCATCGCACTGGAAGTGGCCGGACTGCCGTGCCGGCCGTGTGAACAGCGGGTCTGTGAGCCTGGCGACTTTCGATGCTTGACAACTCTGCGTCCCGAGGACGTGATCACGGCGGCGGAACAGGCGCTGGCGTGGCGACCCTGACCCCGCCGCAGGCGGGCCCAGGCGGCCTCGAACGCGCCGCCTACTTCTCCCTGCTCGCCTTTGCGGCATCGCTGCAGATTTCGATTGCGGCCGCGAACATCCTGCTGGCGATCACGGCCGTCCTCTGGCTGATCCTCGTCGTGGGGCGACGCGAGCGGATCGCGGTGCCGCCGATGTTCTGGCCGCTCGCGGCCTATGCCGGAATGTCGCTCATCGCGGCGGTCTTCTCAATCGATCCCCACAAAAGCCTCGTAGACAGCAAGCAGCTGCTGCTGTTCGCGATCGTCCCGATCTCCTATCACCTGCTGCGCGGAGGGCGCAGCCTGCTCGCCGTCGAAGTAATCATCAGCGTGGCGGCGCTGAGCGCGGCGATCGGAATCGTCCAGTTCGGGATCCTCAAGTGGGACAGTCTCGAACACCGGCCCCAGGGCGCGCTGGGCATGTACATGACCTACTCGGGTCAACTCATGCTGGCCGCCTGCCTGGCCGTGGCGCGCCTGCTGTTCTGGCCCCGCGATCGCCTCTGGCCGATGCTCGTGCTGCCGGCGCTCGTCGTCGCGCTCGCCACCACCGCGAGCCGCAACGCGTGGGTGGGGGCGTGCACCGGCATCGCGATCCTGCTGCTGATGCGTGACCTGAGGCTGGTCGGCCTGCTGCCGGTCATCGCCGCGATCTTCATCGCGCTCGCGCCGGCTCAGTTGACCGACCGCTTCTATGCGATGTTCCAGATCGCGGACACGCGGCGACAGACGGAAGCGACGGAGGCAAGCGTGCGTTCCAACCAGGACCGCGTGGCGATGGTCCGATCGGGCATACGCATCATCAAGGACCATCCCCTCACCGGCGTCGGCCCCGACATGGTCATGGACGTCTATCCCGTGTATCGCGACAAGAACGCGGTCAACCAGTTGAACCCGCACCTGCACAACGTGCCGTTGCAGATTGCGGCGGAACGCGGTCTCCCGGCGCTCGCGGTGTGGCTCTGGTTCATCGTGACCCTGGCCCGCGATTTCGCCCGTCAACGGCGGATGACGGCGTCGTCGTTTCTGCCGAATGCCGGCGCCGCGATCGTGGCCGCGATGCTCGCCGCCGGGATGTTCGAATACAATTTCGGCGACTCCGAGTTCCTGATGTTGTTCCTCCTGCTCGTGACGCTGCCTTATGCGGCGGGTCGCGCCGAGCCACCAGAGGGGACCGGGTGACAGCAAACCCATGACGAACCTCTCGCACCTCCTGCCGCGCCTCGCCGGGCACACGATCCTCGTTGTCGGCGACGTGATGCTCGATCACTTCGTCATCGGCTCCGTCGAACGCATTTCACCGGAGGCGCCGGTCCCGGTCGTGCGGTTCGCCCGCGAGGAATACAGGCTCGGCGGAGCGGCCAACGTCGCGGCCAATCTGCAGGCGCTCGGCGCCCGCGCCGAAGTCGTCGGCATCGTAGGCGACGATGCGGAAGGAGAACGGCTGCGGGCGGCGCTGGCACGGGCGGGCGCGGGGACTGACGGCATCGTAACCGATCCGGCCCGCTGCACGACCCGGAAGACCCGCGTGGTGACCTCCCGGAACCAGCAGGTCGCGCGCATCGACTACGAATCCGATGCCGAAGCCTCCGGTGCAGTGGCCGCGGCACTCGTGTCCCGGGTGGAGCGGCTTGCGACTACCGCTGGCGCCGTGCTGATTTCCGATTACCTCAAGGGAGTGGTGTCACGAGACGTGTCGGCGGCCGCGATCGCCGCGGCGGCACGGCACGGGATTCCGGTGGCGGTCGACCCGAAAGTACCCCATGCCGACTACTACCGGGGCGCCACGCTCGTCACCCCCAATCATCTCGAGGCCGAGGCGGTCACACACATGCGCATCCGCGACGGCGTGGACGTCGGAGCCTGCGCCCGGCGGGTCAGCGAACTGACCGGCTGCACGAACGTCCTGATCACTCGAGGTGAGCACGGCATGTGGCTGCACACACCCGGTGACGACATCGCGCTGCCCGCGGAAGCACGAGAAGTGTCGGACGTCACTGGTGCCGGCGATACCGTCATCGCCACACTGACGCTGGCACTCGCGTCTGGCGCCTCGCTCGAACAAGCCGCGCGGCTGGCCAACCGCGCCGCCGGAATCGTGGTGGGTAAGTTCGGTCCAGCGACCGTCTCGCTCGAGGAATTGAGCTGACCGCCGCCTCCCCGCACGTCGCACCTCGCACCTCGGACGGCGGACGTGACCCTCACTCACATCGATTCGTAATCACGACCAGCTCCGGTAGCGGCGCGCGCGCGATGACCGCGCCGATCTTGATATTGAACGCCGGGGTCCGGTGCAGGGCGCAGGTCGGGATCCCGAAATCCTTTCTGAGTCCGTCGTATTCCTGGGTCCAGAGAATGCCGAAGACCCGTTTCGGCTGCCGCATGATGGCGATGAAGGTCTGGCGGTCGTAGGTGACGTCGATGTGGCGCCTCAGGTAATAGACCATGCTCGGCAAGGCGACGCTGTAATGCGCGATCACATCGTCTGCGCCGGCCTGCGATTCGAGGAACCGCGTGAGTGGCGGGACTGGCTTGTACTTCTCGAAGCTCGGGAGCACCCGCAGCACCAGCACCCAGTTCACCAACACCGCAGAAGCAAGGAAGACCAGCAGCCCGGCCTGCCATCGGCCAGCCAGCGAGAGTCCCAGCGCCGTGAGCCCGCCCGCCAGGGCCGCGAGGCTGACAATTACCACGCCGTCCACGTTGTAGGTGTTGGCGCTCGCCTGAAACACGTACAGGATGCCGGTGGCCCCGGCGGCAACGAGCACGCCAATGACCGCCGTGAGCCAGCGCACCCCCGGGGCGGCGGCGGCAATGACGACGCCTCCCAGAGCAGCGATGGCCGGCATGACGGGATAGATATAGAGGTCCTGCTTCGAAGCGGAGAACGAGAAGAACAGGACGATCGCACCGATCCAGATCAACAGGAGCGTCTGGGTTCGCACGGGGGGTTGGGGGTCGGTGCTGGGTGCTCGGTGCGAAACCCGCCACCACAGGGCGCACGCGGCAAACACCAGGATCGACCATGGGAAGCCGTCGCTGAAAAGCACTCCGAGATAGAACAGCGGTCCTCGATCGGTGTCGTAGCCGATGCCGTCGCTGTAGCGGCCCAGATTCTCCCCGAGGAAGAAGGACGCGATGTGAGTCCAGCCGTCCCGTTGATACAGGGCAGCGTACCAAGGGACCACGATCGCGAGAACGATCGCGACGCCGGTCGGGATCATCATCTCGCTGACGCGCCGGAGCTCGCGGTGAGCGAGCAGGTAGATGAAGAACACGAGGCCGGGCAGGGCCAGGGCTATCGGTCCCTTGGTCAGCACACCCAGGCCGATCGACAGGTACATCAGCGCGAGAAAGGTTCGTCGCCGGCGCGGATATCGTTCCGCTAACGCGAAGAACAGCAGCGTCGACGCCATGAACAGGCTGATGTAGATGTCGATGAAGATGCGTCGCGAGAACATCACGAGTCGCGGTGACACGGCAAAGCCGAGCGCGGCCCAGAGCCCCGCGCGCAGGACGGCGCCACGATCGTCCGGATCCTGGCTGGCGAGGCGGCCCAGAAAGAACGCGATCGCCACCAGGAGCACTCCGCCAACCGCAATCGGAACCCGCTGAACGGCGACCGAATCACCGAACAGCTTGTAGAAGCCGGCGACGATCCAGTAGCTCAGCACGGGCTTGTTGACCCGCGGCTCGTAGTTGAATGTCGGGAACACGTAGTCGCCGCGCTCCAGCATTTCGCGTGGTGTCTCGACGTAGAACGCTTCGTTGGCGTCCCAGATAGAGGAGCCGCCGAGGTCCACGAAGAAGAGCGTCAGCGCTGACGCCAGGAGGATCCAGAGGACGGGCGTTCCGACGGTCCGCGGCATTCAGGAGGCTGGATTCATCATGCGATTCGACATCGGCGTCAGTGCCTGAAATGCCTGCGGCCGGTGAAGACCATGGCCAGGCCCTGCTCGTCGGCCGCGGCGATCACCTCGGCATCTCTCACCGATCCGCCCGGCTGCACCACCGCTGTCGCGCCCGCCCGGGCGATGGCGTCGAGCCCATCACGGAACGGGAAGAACGCATCAGAGGCCGCCACGGATCCTTGCAGCGGCTTGTCGCCGGAGCCTGTCGCCGGGCCTGCGCTCGACGCTTTCATGACCGCGATCTTGACCGCGTCGACCCGGCTCATCTGGCCTGCGCCGACGGCCAGCGTGCGATCCGGGCCGCTGAACACGATCGTGTTCGAC